>CALABN010000119.1 GCA_937885735.1 uncultured Bacteroidota bacterium
TTTATTCGTTTGGTATTAAAAATGGAAAAAGTGCAACTTGCTGTCAGTGAACTTAACGTTGTTAACTCACGTTGCGCATTCTGAATTTGAGAGGAGTTGATCCCGTTTCTTTTTTAAAGCACTTGATAAAGTAGTTTGTGTCGGTAAATCCAATCTCGGTTGCAATATCAGCAATGGCCATGTTGGTTTCGCGCAAAAGTCTGCGGGCTGTTTGTATGCGTATTTGTATCAAGTATATTGACGGCGATGAGCCTACTGCCTTTTTGAAAATGCGCTGAAAAAAGGCGTTCTTTCAAAACAGGAAGGCGGAAGCCTTGCCCTGTCAATCGACGAGAGTCAATCGGACAAGGCCTTGATTGTCAGAATATCAGACGACGGCCTGTACCGCAACCTCACCGACACCGCAAGTTTCACGCACAACATAAAGGTTGTAAATGCCCTGGTAAACAAGTTGAATGCCATTAACAGTCAGAAAATAAGCATTTCGTACTCGGCAAACGGCAATGTAAACGGCGAACCTCAAGGTTGCATTGTCGAGATGAAGATACCTTTGGAATACGATTACAACCTGACACCTATTCAAGCCTGAAAACAGGCGACATAACCTGTCTTCCTATCCTGCACGCCAGACACTTGCGCTTTTGGCAATAATTGTTGGACAACTGAATGAGCGCCTGACTCTCAAGTGCACATTTGGCGGTTATGCCAAACTCGGCCCATTGCGTCAAAATATGGTTGCTCTCGGCAGGGACCTCCTCAAGCCACTGCATTGCCCTGTCAACAAGATTAGGCTTGCCGACACTCTTGCCGTAAATAAACATAAACGGCACAAAGGCATTGATTACAAGCAGGAAGAACGACGACTTGCCCAAATTCTTGTCCTTTCGGGCCGATTCCTTTCCAAAAACATAGTGAGTGAGCCAATACTCGGAAACATTTGTGGAAAATAGCCGTTGCACATTGTCAAGTTTCTCGCACTCAACCAGTTTCGACAGCAACGCCGACGACTTAAATATAAGCGACGCCAACTGCGCAATGCGGATTGTAGGCATATTGACAGGGCGCATTCGGGCAAATTTCCACATCTGTCCTTGAATAGGCTCGAGACTGTACTTGGCTTTCAGATGCCTATATTCGCGCAACAATACCGACGTATATTCGTCGACAGGTTCCGCAGGCAACAGTCCCGCTTGCCCAAAAAGCAACGCCTCGACTTGGACAAGGCTGTTCTTGTGATGCGCTATGACATTGAGTGGCAATGCCTGTGCGAGCATCAGGAACGGCTGTGCATTGGTCTTGAACCCGAAAGCCTGCGCTATGGCATAGTAGAATGATTCCTCCCAATTATTGCGGGTTGTCTGCAGACTTTTGGCCACAGTCTCGGTCTTGTCTTCAATGCGCTCCACAGCCAACGACTCATACCACTGAATCATCACAAACGGGTCAACCTTGTTGATGAACGACTGGCACGGAAGCCATTTTTCGGTCTGCATCAAGAACATATAACGCTTGAGCAGTTCGTCGGGACACTTAATCTCGGCGGTTGGAATAAGATTGCCGTAACTGTCCTTGACTGGCGAGTCGTTCTGCCCGACAACGTGAAGTATGATGTTGTCGTAGCGCTCGTCGGTTTGATGCCGATGCCTTGCCCAATCAGACGAACGCTGGTGAATTTCCACATTTCCCGCCCAAATGGTATTGCCAATTCGGATGCGGGCATTGAAGAAATCGGGCCCCTGGTCGTGATTGTGCTGGCCTGGATTGATTACTTCAATAGGTTCACCCGTGTAGCAATCGGTGATTGGTGCCTGATATAGGCCGTTTTTCCAAAGGAAATGAAGAAAATCCTCGTTCATCAATTTATGAATTTGATGAGGAAAGGTAGTGCATAACAACGTCTTATCCAAACAAAAAGGGTCGGCAATGAACCGACCCTTATGTTACTTTCCTTCAGATACTGGCGGGTAATCAACGTTGAAATGCAAGCCTCGGCTCTCTTTGCGCTCAATGGCCTGCCGTGTAACAAGATACCCGACGTTTATCATATTTCGCAACTCGCAAATCTCCTTGTTGGCCTTCACGCGCTTGAAAAGGTCTTCGGTCTCCTCGTAAAGCAGGTCGAGGCGGGTCCACGCACGTTTCAGACGCAGGTTGCTACGCACAATGCCCACATAGGTGCTCATTATCTGGCCAACCTCGCGAATGTCTTGCGCAATAAGCACGCGCTCCTCGTTTGTAAGTGTGCCCTCGTCGTTCCATTCTGGCACATTGTGGTTGAATGTGTATTCGTCGATATGCCGAAGGCTGTGCTTTGCGGCGGCATCGGCATATACAACGGCCTCTATCAACGAGTTTGAAGCCAGGCGGTTGCCACCATGCAAGCCTGTGCAAGAGCATTCGCCTACGGCATAAAGCCTCTTGATGCTCGAGCAGGCGTTCAAATCAACCTTTATGCCACCGCACATATAGTGGGCGCAAGGTGCAACGGGAATGTATTGTTTTGTAATGTCGATGCCTATGCTCAAGCATTTGGCATAAATGTTCGGGAAATGTTTCTTTGTCTCTTCAGGGTCCTTGTGTGTGACGTCGAGGCAGACGTGGTCGAGGCCGTGAATCTTCATTTCCTTGTCAATGGCGCGTGCGACAATGTCGCGAGGCGCCAGGCTCAACCTCTCATCATACTTGTGCATAAATTCCTCACCGTTTGGCAATCGCAAGATGCCACCGTAGCCACGCATAGCCTCTGTGATTAGATATGCTGGATGAGTCTCGCCTGGGTGGAAAAGAGCCGTAGGGTGGAATTGCACGAACTCCATATCCTGAACGGTGCCCTTGGCACGATAGACCATCGCTATGCCGTCGCCAGTGGCAATGTTAGGATTGGTTGTGGTGGCGTATATGGAACCAATTCCGCCGGTTGCCATAAGTGTCACTTTCGACAGATAAGTATCGATTTTCTCTGTTTCCGGATTAAGGATGTATGCGCCGTAGCATTCAATGTCGGGCGTGCGCCGTGTAACCTCAATGCCCAAATGGTGTTGCGTGATAATCTCGACAGCGAAGTGATTTTCAAGAATGTCAATGTTTGGATTGCTACGGACAGCCTCCATAAGGCCACGCTGAATCTCGGCACCCGTGTCGTCGGCGTGGTGAAGGATACGGAACTCGGAATGGCCTCCCTCACGATGAAGGTCGAACTCGCCGTTGTTGTTGCGGTCGAAGTTCACACCCCACTTGACCAACTCTGCAATCTGGCTTGGTGCATTTCGGACAACCTGCTCTACGGCATTGCGGTCGCTCAAGAAGTCGCCAGCAATCATAGTGTCCTGTATGTGTTTGTCGAAATCGTCAACCTTCAGGTTTGTGACCGAAGCGATTCCGCCCTGGGCTTTTGCAGTGTTAGCCTCTGCAAGCGTAGTCTTGCAAACAATTGCCACCTTGCCCTTACCTGCATTGGCCACTTTAAGGGCGTAACTCATTCCTGCAACGCCAGAGCCAATAATCAGAAAATCGTATTCCTTAATCACTGTCGATAGTTTTGGTACACGTGACAAAAGTATGCAAATAGGCGTTATGTTATAATGGGCTGATGCCTATTTTGTTGCTTGCACTGATGATTCTTTTTCGCACGAATGACTCGGATTTTTGCCGAATAGTATAAAAGAGATGTGGTTGCCTTAAATTGAGGATGTTTATATGTCGCCGCTCTGCGGCTTCAGACATATTTAGCATCATTTTCTACCATTATTAGGCTGCTCTGCAGCCACTTGCCACAAACACTGATTTTTGTAAGCCGCAGAGCGGCGATATAATGGTAGATTACATTCGCCAATCAGAATTCAAGCCGCAGAGCGGCGACACTTAAGTCAATACCATTGGAACAAATAATCTTCACTATACTTTATATCTAACTTTTGCAAAATACTCAAATACTCTTCTTTAAATGATTTAGATTTATGGTGTTCCTCTTGATTAATAATGTACTTAATGACTTTATCCCTATCTGATTTTGAATGAGAAAAAACACCTGCCCCTCTTTGCCATTCAAAATGTCCAGGAACAAAATGATTTTCATTTATCCATTTTGATGAATTAGACTTAATATCCTTAATGAGGTCCGAAATAGCAATGCTGACTTTATGCTCATAAAATATATGTATATGGTCATTATGTGCATTAATAGCCAATGGATAACAATCACTCTTGTTCAATATGCCTCCAATATATTTACACAATTGCAAACGGAAAAAATCTGAAATCACATTCTCCCTATAAAGAACTGCAAATACAAGGTGAATATTTATCTGAGAATAAACATTTGGATACATATACATTCGTGTTTTCCCAAAGTTAGTGTTTTTTATGTCGCCGCTCTGCGGCTTCAGACATATTTTACATCATTTTCTACCATTATTAGGCTGCTCTGCAGCCACTTGCCACAAATACTGACTTTTGTAAGCCGCAGAGCGGCGATATAGTGGTAGATTGCATTTGCCAATAAAGATTCAAGCCGCAGAGCGGCGACACAACCTATTTTAATGACATTATAAATAATGCTCTGCCTTGTTTATTCTGCGGCTTCAGACATATTTTACATCATTTTCTACTGCAGCCACTTGCTTTGTTCACGAATGACATATCAAGAAAAAGTGTATTGTATGACCTTCGTCCCCCTACTTTTTTTTCGCAGGATTGGTAATGAAATACGAAACATTGTCGGAATATTCATAGCCCATAAGTCCATACTTGACCGACGAGTACAATGCCGTTGGTCCTGTCACTGAATCATCTTCATAATATAAAAATGTCTTGACAACTGTGTAATCTGTATTGTTGATGTTTATAGTATCCTTTTGTGCATCAGACACCCAACTCGACTCACAGACTGCAACCAACAAACAATCATCGCTATATGGTGGACGAATACTCACTCTGACTGCGGTGTCGCCAACCTTGTCAAAGGTTGACTCCTTAAAGCAATATCTTTCATCATCAATATCATATTGATATACAACCGATGAAACAACAAAAGCCTCTGTCTCCTTTGTCTGCCCTGAATAATAGTAGAACGTGTCGCCGTAATTGTATAAAGGTCTTTGGTTTGGAAGTACATCATAATTAGGGTCTTCCTTGCAAGAAAACAATGTCAATATCAATAATGGGATTATCAGCCTTTTCATTTCTTGTATTTCTTTTCGGTTAATGGATTGAGAATATTGTAAGTCACTGTATCTCCATACGAGAAACGCAACACCCCGCACTGATGCGAGCAAAAAATCTCTGTGGGATAGTATTGGTACGATTTTTCAGGTCTCATAACATCGACATAATAACCTTCATCGTCTATGACAATATAACTGGCACTCACTGGATAATAATAAATACGGGGATAATGTGGCTTATAGAACTCAATATTCTCGATTCCGCCTTGGTTTTGACTGATGATAACAGAAACCGAATCGTCTATGCTATAGTATGTTGTATATCTATCACCCATATAATGGTCGGTCTCTTCACAATTCAATCTATAGTCGACCAATTGGTATTTTTCTTTGACAACCCTGTCGACTGTCCACTCTTCAGTCTTGCCGTTCTGCGAGGAATAATAACTGAACACATCGCCTGCACTGCAGATTGGCTTTATGTTTTTTGGAATCTTGTAATAGACATCGTCATCGTCGGTATTGCACGACGAAAACGCTATCAAGATTGACATTATTGCAAGTATCTTTTTCATAATCAGCATTGTTATTTGTCTACAATATATTCATCGTTGTCGGCAGTGACATATTTAAGGATGCCGTGTTTAGGCGAAAAATAGACAAGCATTGGCGCATTCAATGTATCTACAGCATTTTGTGACATCAAAAACACGTTCTTGGCCTTCTTTTTGTTAACCACAACGTCGACCATATCAACTTTTTGCATATCGATTGTTTCGCCATTGATTTCAAGGCTCATTTCCCCAAAACCGCCATAAGATTCGTGAATAATGAATTTTACATTGGTTGATATGTTGACAAACAAGTAATCACCGCTTTCGTAGTATTTGGTACCCGACTCTTTGGTCGTTTCCGCCTCAACATTGATATTTTTCCGCACAACATAAAGCGTGTCTTTCTGCCCTGAAGACTGCGAAGTGTAGTAATAGACATCGCCTGCATTATAATTTGGGAACTCTACGTTTGGCAGGTCGTTATATTTCTCACAACTGCAAAACGCAGTCAAGACCAGAAGTATAATTGGAAACAACTTTTTCATAGTGAATGTGCTATTTTATTGGGTTTGTAATAATATATGTAATTGAATCTGAATATGTATAGCCCATTATGCCGCAAGTGTATGAAATGAATATTGAAGTAGGAAGATTTTCGACATTTGTTTCATCAGGATAAATGATATCGTAATCATAATTCCTTCCGTCTATTTCTATCTGACCATTTTCTTGCATAAAACGAGAATAATATAACCTTGAACCATCAATTCTACAAGTATAGATCTTCATATTTCCCAACAAACTATAGGTATAATTAAATTTAAATGATTTCCTATCTGACATATTAGTTTTAACATAGCATTCATACGTCACATTCTCGTACTCTTCTTCATCGCAATGTTCAAAACCATGATACATATAATTAACATATAGCGTATCGGTCAAATGTGTCTGTTCTGAATAATAGTAGAAAGTGTCACCTTCGTCAAACCTCGGCTTCTCTGATTTTGGGAGATAAAATGTATTGTCATCACAACTGCAAAACGCAGTCAAAACGATAAGGAACAATGGAAATACCTTTTTCATAATTAAAATTTTAAGGTTAAATACAAATATAAGACAATTAAGTGGCGCAAAACCCTACGGATTTTTCAGGATTTTTTTCAATTTTTCTTAATCATATGCTAATTTTGACTTGGAAAATCACTCTAATGAAAATTGGAAGCATTAAGACAGTTTTATGGTCAAAAGCGAGCAAAGTCATTGCGTCGCCTTACTTCATCCTTCTTGCTGCCACAATACTATGCTATTTTGATGTAGCCACTTTTCAGCATCCACTTAAATGGGACATAATAGACCTTGACCTGCCTTTGCGGTACTTTGTGTCGGACTGCATTCAAAATGGCATTTTCCCATATTGGAATCCATATCAAAGT
The DNA here is from genome assembly GCA_937885735.1 of uncultured Bacteroidota bacterium. The sequence goes on from CALABN010000119.1 coordinate 7,153, forward strand.
TGCGGATACCCAAACTATGCCATTCCAATAACTTGGTATCCAACAGTGTGGATTTTCAGTCTAATGGGACATTATGGAATCATTGCCTTGACTGTCGACTTCCTTTTGCATATATATATAGCGGGCATTGGAATGTTTTTGCTCGCACGAAGGTTTGGTTATTCCGACACCACAGGTTGCATATTGGGAATCTGCTACCTGGCATGTGGTTTCTTTGTGGGCAATGCACAGCACTTTGGCTGGGTCATAGGTGCAGCCTGGATTCCGTTCCTGTTTGCATACTTTATGGATTTTTCCAAAAATCCCAAAGACATTAACAATCATCTGAAACTGATTCTTGTTTCATATTTTATTGCAACAGGTGCTTATCCTGCCATAATATTTCTTTCGGGCTACATTGTTCTTTTTATGGCAATCTACTATTGCTTAAAACACATACAAGAACAAGGCTATAAAGGATTCCTGACATATAGTTCAATGTTATTGATTCTATCACTATTCATTTGCATCATATCATTGATAGCCATTGTTCCAACTCTCCAATCTCTAGATGTTGTCAACAGAGATATGAGTCTCGACTACCTTTTGCACCATTTGCCACAACCTGTCAGAGGTATGATATCACTGATGTTGCCTTATGCTGTGATTGGCGACAATGACGATTGGACAACTATTTATGATTTTTTTGGAACCGATGCCAATTCTATGATGAATGTCTATTTCGGGCTATTTACCTTGTTTTTTTTCGCAATAGCCGTATTTAAAAAGAAAAATGCCATTCATAGGATTTTCCTTTATACAGGATTTGTGTATTTGTTGGCTTGTTTCCCACACAAACTGCCAATCAGGGAATTTATGATTCGGTATATTCCTACTATGGATTTGTTCAGGATACCTTCCGTCTACCGACTATTCTTCATTATCGCCTGTTTGGCAATTGCTGGCATAGCACTTGACGGTTTCATAAAAACAAAAAACAATAAACGCTTAATAAATATTATTGCCACTGTTGCATTGGTTTCTATGTTTACGCTTTCTATGTTTTCATTCCACAAAACCAGCATTACCTGGCAACATATCGCCATTCAGTCAATTATACAATGTTGTCTGATAGGCGTCTTCATATTGTTTAACAATCAGGAAAAAATACCAATAAAATATTGGCTTGTAGGCTTGGTTTTGATAGACTTGTCTGTTGCCACCCAAATGAACGGAGGTGGCACCATTTTTCATAAGCCAAATACCACAACAAAAGTATTGCAAAACGAGACTTCATTTCCCAAAACACAATATCCAGCAACCAATGAGAAACCTATAATAGCCACAAAAGGACACGGATTCTCACATTACTGGCGTAACACAAACACCTTTATGAAGGATTTCTCGGCTGAAAACTATTCTCCATATTACTTGAAATCCTTTACTGATTTCGAAAAAAACGATCTGCTATACAAGGAAACCCTCGACAACAACATTGCATTTCTTAGTACAAATGTTTTCGCTACTAAATCGGTAAAAGACACTGCCTTATATTCTAATGACATTGTCTTTGCCGACCTGCCAAATTTTGAAAAATATTCACCAGCAGAAAATGATTCTACACGTGCAATTGAATACCTTATAGCCCAACCTGACCAGTTTGAAATGAAAACATCGGCAAACTATCCACAAATATTGACCTTGCTTCAAAATCACCATAAAGGTTGGCACGCATACATTGACGGCAATGAAGTACCAGTTTACATTGCCAACATAAGTTTTATGGCTGTTGAAGTGCCATCAGGCAACCATTATGTACATTTTGTATTCAAAAACAACCTGATTGTCACATTATCCATTATTTCCTTAGTATCATTCTTGATATGTGTCTTACTGCTTTTGTTTAACACAGGCAAAAAGACGATTCTGTCCATTAAGAATACCTTTATATAATCTTTGCCCCATTTTACTACCTTCGCAACAAAAGAACAACTAATGGCAGGCATCTACATTCACGTTCCTTTCTGCAAGCGCCGTTGCGGGTACTGCAACTTCTACTCATCGACAAGGTTGACACTGAAGGACGACTACCTGTCGGCTGTGAAACGTGAACTGCAAGACCGAACTGCATACCTCAACGGCGAACAGGTGAGGACAATATACTTTGGCGGTGGCACCCCGTCGCTTTTGAGCCCTGCCGAAATTCAATCGGTTATTGACCACATACGCCAACACTACAGCGTGTCGGAAACGCCAGAGATAACCGTCGAGGACAATCCCGACGATCTCTCGAAAACATACATCGGACAATTGGCACAAACCGACGCCAACCGCTTGAGCATCGGCATACAGTCGTTCGACGACGGTTATCTGCAACTGATGAACCGCCGACACAACGCCCAACAGGCAATAGACGCCGTCAGATACTGCCAGAAATGCGGATTCGGCAACATCAGTGTGGACCTTATCTACGGCTTGCCAAACCTGACTTCCGATATCTGGCAACGCCAACTGGACACCGTTGCGGCGCTCAACGTGCAACACTTGTCGGCCTATCATCTGTCGTATGAGGAAGGCACGGCCTTCACCTTGAAACTGAAACAGCATAAAATTGCCGAAGTGACAGAAGATGAAAGCCTTGCACAGTTTGACAGACTTACCGATTGGGCCAAATCGACAGGATTCGAGCATTACGAGATTTCAAATTTCGCGCAAAGCGGATATCAATCAAAACACAATTCAAGTTATTGGAACAGAACCCGTTATTTGGGCGTCGGACCCGCATCGCACTCCTACGACATTCGCACCCGCAGTTGGAACGTTGCCAATGTGCAAGAATACATATCAGGAATAAAGTCAGGCATTTGCGTAAGCGAGACTGAAGTGCTTACCCCCTCCGACTCGTTCAACGACTATGTGATAACAGCCCTGCGCACATCGAGAGGCATCGATATGAATTACCTTGAATCGGAACAGCCAAGGCAAATGACAGAATACCTGAAACAACAAGCCGAAAGTTTCGTCAAATCTGGCAAACTTGAATTTGTGAACGGCCACCTGAAATTGACACACAGTGGCATCTTCATTTCGGACGAGATTATGGAAAAACTGATTTATTTGGGGTAGCAAATTGTTCAACCCACCGTACACATTTTATCAATTTTTGTTCGTTGCACTGAACATACATTTTGGTATATTTGTGACATATCGATTTGAATGTCAGTGTAATGCGTCGGATTTGCATCGACTGTGTTGAAAAATCATAGAACCGCCACCTCTCCAACTATCGACTAAAATCCGTATCTTGCATTGATAAAAAAACTCCAATTATGGGCAAACCAAAACTTGTGGCACTTACGGGTGCAGGTATCAGCGTTGAAAGTGGACTTACCACTTTCCGCGACGCTAACGGATTGTGGGACAACTATCCTGTAGAGGACGTGGCTACGCCCGAAGGGCTGGACCGCGACCCCGAACTGGTACTCAACTTCTACAACGGACTGCGTGCAAAACTGGCCGACATAAAGCCAAACGACGGCCATAAGGCTCTTGTCCGCCTCGAAGAGTTTTTTGATGTCTATGTGATAACGCAAAATGTCGACGACCTGCACGAACAGGCTGGTAGCAAGAATATTGTCCACCTTCACGGCGAACTGACCAAGGTGCGTAGCATACGCAACGAGAACCTGATTTACGACATCGGATACAAGCCCATTTACATTGGCGACAGGGCCGACGACGGCTGGCAACTACGCCCGCATATTGTGTTCTTTGGCGAGGGCGTGCCCGAAATGGAACGCGCCATTCCGCTTGCCGAGCAAGCCGACGTGTTTGTGGTCATTGGCACATCGCTCAACGTGTACCCCGCCGCTGGACTGTTACACTACACTCGCCGTGAAATTCCTAAATTTGTAATCGACCCTAAAATGGTGCCGTTCCCTTCAAACGAGAACTACACATTCATTCAGAAATCGGCGGGCGAAGGCGGACGCATACTTGAACAGAAACTTGCCGAACTTTTCAATTATTAATGAAGAGAAATTTGCTTGCAATCGTCTTGCTGTCAGCAATTTGTACCAATGCCCAAGAATTCGGGGCAAGCATCGACGCAGAGGTTGTAGCCTCGCAAATCGACGGCGACCGTTTCGGCGGGTACAACAAATTCGGATTCACCGTAGGTGGCAGTGTGCATCGCTTTTTTGTAAAAAACACCATTGGCGCCAAAATGGGACTGCGATACGTCCGCAAGGGAAGCCATTCCGAAGAGACCGAACACTCACAGTTCTATATGACCGAACTGCACTACGCCGAATTGCCAATCACGGCATTCTACCGTTGGAAAGATTTTGAATTCGAGGCAGGCTTGTCGGCTGGATACCTGCTCAAAGCAAAGGAAGATACCGACGGATATGGCCTACGTGAGCCAAACTATCAATACCGCAAGGCGGACGTCTGCGCCATTGCAGGTGTCAGATACAACCTGTTCGGAAGCATTTGGGCAAATGCACAATTCAACTATTCGGCACTTGCCATTCGGAAATACCATTCCGCCCAAGACTCATATATGGTGTCAGGCCAGCACAACAATCTTCTTATGTTCGGTCTGTGCTATGAATTCAGTCCTCGAAAGTGACAATTGCATTATTCTGTTTTTTTGACCAAATTGCAGTCAGCATTAAAACCAGTACGCAATGAAAACAATAGTTCCAATAATGGCAATAATGGCGCTTGCACTCGCATCGTGCCAACCAGAAAACAACCGCAACGGCGAGAGATATGGCGGAACACTGCGCGTCAACATAAGCGATGTCCCTCACAACATATTTCCTGGCCAAATTGCGAAACGAAGCGAGCAGATAATTGTAAATCAAGTGTATGACGGATTGGTGAAATACCACTCGAAGACATTGGACATTGTTCCTTCAATAGCAAAATCGTACGAGTTGTCAGCCGACAGCCTCACCTACACCTTCCTGCTCAACACACAGGCACGCTTTCAAGACGATGCCTGCTTCACAAACGGCATAGGCAGGCCTATTGTAGCCAACGACGTCAAATATTCAATCGAGCAGATTTGCCGCAACAGGCTCGCCGACAGCCTGCCGATATCAAATCAAGTTGCAAACATTGTCGGCTACGGCGAATTCCTTCAAACGGCAAGCATCAGTGGCATTACGGCGCAATCGGACAGCGTGCTCATAATCAAACTAGACAAGCCCGACGTGCTGTTGCTTCACTTTCTGGCAAGCACCGACGCCCTCGTTTTTGCCAGCGAGGCCTTCCAAGCATACGCAACCAAAAACACAGTTGGCTCTGGTGCCTTCAGTTTGAAATATTCCGAACAGGACGGACAGCCTGTCACGCTGAATCCGGGCGAGACCCTTGTCGTGGATTTCGGACAGAACAGTGCCGCAGTGCCCGATTTCGCGTT
>CALABN010000120.1 GCA_937885735.1 uncultured Bacteroidota bacterium
AACAACGACCTTGCTTCGGCTATCTATGAGGCTATGGATTTTGACAAAGCCGTTGCAGTTGCCGTCGATTTCTACAACCAACACCCCGACGAGACTCTGATTATTGTCACTGCCGACCACGAAACTGGCGGTTTGACATTGGCATCATCGTTCCGCTACAGCATTAAACCGCAACTTCTTCAATATCAAAAGGTATCACTCGACTCGTTCAATGTCAAGGTTGCCAATTGGGCAAAACTGGAAACAAAGCCTTCGTTCAATGACATTCTCGACAGCATAAAGACTGATTTCGGGTTGGGCAATGATGCATTGAAACTGACTGACGACGAGATTGCGTGGCTTGAGGAATCGTACAGCAAGGATTTTCTGAACAACAATGTGGTGAACCCTAACAAGCACTATATGGACGTCCGAGCCAAAGGATTGGGCGAAAAGGCAGTTTATCTGTTGGATAACAAGGCTGGTTTCCACTTTGCATCAGGCGACCATTCGGCTCTGCCAGTGCCAGTAAGGGCTTTGGGCCAAGGTGCCGATTATTTCAAGGGAAGCATCGACAATAGCGATATTCCAAACATTATCAGCAAGGTAATGGGATTGTAAGAGTAATTTGTAAAAAAGATTCACAAACGGCGGTGACTTGTATGGTTACCGCCGTTTTTTTTGGGGACAAACAACCAAACTTAACTTATTTTATCCACTTTGTGAAAAGTGCATTACACATAAAAACCTATCTCATAGCATTGTAAAAACACAATTTACACAATCAACAACAAAACAATCCTTTATTTTATTGTCAAAGTTAACTAATTAGTTACCTTTGCAGGTATGGGTACCAACCGCATATATATTAGAAATATTGTGGCATTCGGCAATTACTTCAAGGATTTCAAGAAGGGATTGTCTCGTAATGTTTTGCAAAAAATATATCAAGTGTTCATACTCATTATGACTACCGAACAAGTGCCACAAAAATTCTTGAGAATAATAGTTGGCAGTGGCGGTCTATACGAAATACGAATTGAAGAAGGTGGCAATATATACCGTATTTTTTGCTGTTTCGATGAAGGAAATTTAGTTGTACTTTTCAATGCCTTTCAAAAGAAAACTCAAAAAACGCCTACAGATGAAATTGAACGCGCAAAAAGAATAATGAGAGAATATTTCGACAAAAAAAATAAAGAATAACAGTTATGGACAAGAAGAAAATAAATGATTTAGGTTGTACACCTATCGAGACATATATCACAGAGGATTTCGGTGCACCAAAAACACCTGAACGAGAGTTGTTTGAATTGAGTTGCGACTCATTCATAATTGGTGAACGTTTGAAAATGGAACGCATAAAGGCTGGTTTGACTCAAGAACAATTGGCTGACAAAATTGGCACAAAGAAAAGTTTCATATCGAGAGTTGAACACGGCCACGCCGATGTTCAATTGTCAACTCTCTACAGAATATTCAATGGGTTGGGAAAACAAATAAGCATTGCTGTTTCTTGAAAACAACATAATTCAAATACAAAAAGACGGCGGTGACTCGTATGGTTACCGCCGTTTTTTGTAGCCATATCACAGTCTATCACATTTTTGTAGAAACGACACAAACCTTTTTCACCTTTGTGACATTTCCTTCAAGGTTGAAAACCTCGCAATAGATTACGTAGATGCCAGTAGGTACACGTTTGTTATTGTCATCGAGACCGTCCCACGCCCAAAAGCCACTCGTGCCGAGCATCTCATTGTTTGTCAAAGTGCGCATCTTCAATCCTTTGGCGTTGAAAATGGTGACATTGGCCACGTAGCCAGCCTCTTCAAAATTATAGGCTATTTCGAGTTGGTCCTCAAAGCCGTCGTTGTCGGGCGAAAACACCTCGCTGTCAAGACTTATCGACTGGTCGGATTCCGTTTCAATTGGCTTGTACGCCGAATTTTGCAGACCAGGTGTGGCCCAACCTACATATTCAGATGCCGAATGCCAGTTGCCACTATTGTCGGAAGGCTGGTCAAAGTCGATGCGTTCAAGACTCACACCGTTCAATTCCTTGAGCAATGCAAAATGCATCTTGCTCGAGTAGAAAACCTCATCGAACACATTGCCGAGAGTGTCCAAAAGGACTGCAGAACCTTCATCGTCGGCCATAGCCGGCAACGCTGACACCTTGTATAAATTACCACATTTATAATTAGTTGCGATATTGTCGATGTCAGTTGCAATGGCCACGTAATCGTGTGGCATCAAGATGAATCCTGGCGCATCAATGCGTTTTGGATTTTTGATATTTCCTTCCACATTATTGGCTATCAAAAAGTTGTCGATATTGATTGCCCGTTCTGAACGATTGTAAAGTTCAACGAAGTCGCACCCGCCCGCAAAAGGATTGAACAATATCTCATTTATAACAACATCACCCACTTGCGCATTTTCTGGCAGGCCAAATACCGATTGCCTGTCGGCAATGACATTGCCGACAACATCGGTAACCGTTGAATCGACAGTCAACGTATAGGCCACCCCTTCGGCAATATTTTGGTCCAATGTTGCAATCACGGTAGATAATGTTGAACCTGAAATGGTTACAGATGAAACCGAGCCAATATTCGGTTCGATGCCAATATTGTCGGCATCAATGTCAACTGGCTCACTGAAAACCAAAAGCAAGGTCGATTCCGATGCGGGAACCACATAAAGCAAATTTGGTGCCACCGTGTCGGCATTTTCCTTATATACAGAATTTTGTGCACAAGGCGTGCCTCCAACCAGACTTTCAGTCTGCACCCAGTTGGCAGTTGTTTCATCAGGATTGTCAAAATCGATGCGCTCAAGGCTGTAGCCACCAGATGCCTTAAGGTCGTCGGCATACCAATTTGTTTTATAAGTAGTGCTACAAATCGGTTCGTTGTCTTGATTGAAAATTGTCAATGTGCCAGACTGCGACAATGTCGGCATCTTACTGACTTTAACCACATTGCCATAAACCGAAAGGCTATCGGCGATAGTGCTTTTTGCAAGCAAGGCATAGCCCCCTGCCTCTATAAATCCACTTTCAACAGTATATTTCTTGTTGCCGACACCAAGCGAATATCCATTCAGAAAAATGTCGAAATTGCTTCGATTGTAAATCTCAACCCATTCATATTCAGGCAGTCCAGCCGACGGTTCAGGGGTTGCCATAATCTCATCAATGACCAACTCATACAAGTCTGTATTGTGAAACAAGAATGACAAAGTAGTATCATTCATAACATTTCCGCAAGGGTCGGTCAGGTTGGCGACAACGAGAGTGAAATCCTTGTCAGACTCAAATTCACGACGGAACGACAAAGTCAAATCCGTACCATTCAACTCGTAACCAATAGGGTTGCCGATAGACTTGACTGTATAGTTTGTCAGGTCAGACAATGTTTCAATTGTCGGAATTTCAGACAGTTGAACCAAAAGTTGAGAAGATGAAAATGGCCTGAATCCGACAACACTTACAGGTTTGTTGTCGATGTTGCTTGCAAACACAGAATTTTTCTTGCCTGGTGTACCGCCAATATTGTTGACCGAGTAAGCCCAATTCTGCCAACCACCACAGGTGTTGTTTGGGTCGATGCGTTCCAATGCCCAGCCACCGTCGCCTTTCACCTCATCGGGAATAGACGTTTCCGTATATGTCAGGCTGTCAATGACAACACCTTCAGGCGAAACCAAGAGCAAAGTCTTGCCTGTATTGGTCAAGTTTGTGGTTGTGATAACCGAAACAGACTTGCCGTAAACATTAAACGAGTCAACAGCCGTATTGCTTGTAACAATCAGATACTCACCCATTTTAATAATTGAATCAGGGAATTGTCGGATTGTTCCGCTAATGTCAAGAGTCCAACCACCAAGTGATATGTCGCGCGGTCCATTGTTGAAAATCTCAATATAATCGTAATTCGGAAGTCCTACAACTGGCGACGGGTCGAACATTAATTCATTGAACACCAACCAATAAGGTTCTGCTGGCGGAATGAATGTAAAACCTACTTGAAGGTCAGATATTTCAACGCCTTCCGCACTTTTCAATCCAGAGACGGCCAAAGTGTAATCGCCACCATTGAAACGTTTTGCGGAAATTGTAACCTTTTGAGGTTCAGCATTGTCGAATATTATTTTCTCTATATCGATGCCAGGAATGGCATAATTGGAAACATTTACGGCAGTACCAGAATCCAAATTGCCCGAAAACTCGACAACAATAGTGTTTGCATCAGTGCAAGTGGCTGAAACAATGCTTATTGGTGCTCTTTTACGACTAACGCAGACATTGTCGGCATAGAACATTCCCGCCCTTGTCTTTGAAAACGAAAAATAGAAGCCGTGATAAGCCAACTTATTGTATTTGTTGTCGGTAAACTCGTCAGTATAAACGAATTCAGCCCCGACGGTGTCAGGTCTGTAGCCAATCGACCAAATGCCTTTTGGCTGTCGCTTTATCTCAAAATCGACTGATGTGTTGGCTTCCGCCCAAACCAGCGACGTGGTGAATATGGTTGTTTTCTTGCCTGCATCATACCTCAACATAACCAAATCCTTCGACGAGCCATTCATACAAACGCCAATGGCGTAACCACTTAACGTTGAACTCTTTAGTGTGTCATTGTCAGACATAAGGAAATACCCGAACTTGTTTGACGACGAAGGTGTGAAATTGCCAGTCTGAAGCCTGAATTTCCAGGTTGTCGTGCCCAAGTCGAATGAGCAATCGTTGTATTTTGCGGTTATGTAACTTACTGCCGACGTGTCGGTTAAGTTATGTTCCAAACGAAAATCAGGTTCATTCCCCACAGTCCAGTCAGCCACATTCTGCCATTTGGCAAGATTCCCGCCATTGAAATCGTCGACAAACAAAGTGTCGATACTCAAAGCGCTATTTCCCAACCCATTAGCCGACACAAACTTTACTTTGGGGCACAATAAAAATATTGGCAGACAAATTATGAAGAGAGAAATTTTTTTATTCATCTTTGTATGATTTTTTAAAATCAAGTCGTTATTATTTATTTATCTAATAATCAAGTAAAATGTATATACGTTTCGAATAATTTTTCAAACAAAGACTTAATTTCTATTGCAAGTAAAAATAATGTTTGGGTTCCAAATCGTAACGGATTATTTTTAAATATTGCAGGGTGTTTTGCCGATAGCGAAATTTTTTCACATATAATTATCGGGGCAAATAAGGAGGAAAGCAAAACTTTCCCTGATAATACCATCTTCTCGATGGACTTCTCTAATGATGGAACTGATTATGCCTTAGGATT
>CALABN010000121.1 GCA_937885735.1 uncultured Bacteroidota bacterium
TGTGCCAATGCGACCATTGACAGCACATATGTTGTCGAGAGCAAGACTGCCAACATTGGATTCATAGTTATCCCCCAATATTGCAACACAGGATTTTGAATAGTTATCATGATTGTATGCCCAATATATATCCAAAGTGTATGACGTCCATACTTTGCAAAACATTTAACATAACCGCACCTTGACATTCTGACAACAGACAAGCACAATGCAAAGCCAAGCAATGTCTGCATAGCGCGGACCAATATGTCGGAAACTATTGCATAGTGCAATTCAGGCATATATATGGGTAGATAAATGGCCGCAAACAATCCAATTACAAAAATTGCAATAAAAGGGAGCTCGGATATAGTTTCCAAACGCGACATAAGCTTATATTCCCTAAAAATGTACCCCAACAAGAAGAATGGCATAAATGCAAACACACGTTGAAATGCAAAAGTCAAATCAATTGGGACAAATCCTGCTAACAATGCCAAGCCAACCGAACCGGCAAACGTCAACCACAAGTTTAGTTTTGAAACCACAAGCCTCAACATTATTCGCCAAATAACAAGACTGAAAACATACCACAATGTAAACCTTGGTGTCAAACAAAGCATTCTGGTAAGAGTCAATTCATCGCCAATGGCAAATGAAATAAGGTTGAGCACAATTTGCGTAACTACATACACACACAATAACTTGGCCAACATCTTTATGAATTTGCCCATATCGGCTACTGCCGATGAAAAATATCCCGACAAGAAAACAAATACAGGCATATGAAATGCATATATAAACTTTGTGGCCACAAACTCATTGTAATCTGGATGCGTAATATGCCCGAAAACCACCAAACATATCATTATGAATTTCAGGCCATCGCAATATAAATCCCTCTCCTTCATGCTTTTTATAGTTTTGATTTCAGCCTTCCGTATGCAATGCTAACCACAAATGACAATGCTATATACCCCATAAAAACAAGTATGTTGTTGGTTGGCACATCAAACATCCTGAGCAGATGACGGACAACAACATGAGACAAGTATAGCTCCAATGTCAATGCACTAATTAGCAGATTGGCTTTCTCGAAAATTCCAAACCTGAAACGATCAATCAATATCGCAACAATGTACGACAATGAGATAGCCCAAAAGCATGACACAAGCCTTGTAGGGAAAAAATTGATTTCTCTAACCGTTGCAAATACATATGCCCCTTTCAGTACAATACCCATTCCTACCAAAAGCCAAAGTTTATTGTCATTCAGCCAATTATTTTTAATCGCAGCACCCAAATAAGTTCCTATCACAAACGGAAGGCAACGCCATAATGCAAGTTCCGTATTGGCATAATACCATTTGTGTGCACAGCTTAGCCATATTAGCGAAAATGTGAAGATTGCGCAGATGAGCATAGCTATCACAAAGCTATGAAATTTAGGCACATTTATCATCCGATACAAAACTGGGAAAACAATGTACATAATAGCGATGAACGACACGAACCATGTTGTCCGACATCCATCTGTCCAGAATGAAATCATAGTAAAGTCCCATACAAAATCAGTCAATGGCAATCGCAAAATCAATAGGTCTTTTATTATCCAAAACAAGCCTCCAATAGTCACATATGGCAACAACAGCTTGCAAAACCTCCTTTTGTAAAACGAACGTGTATCGCTGTTTTTAGAATAAGAGTAATACAATCCCATTCCCGACAGCAGGCAAAAGATATCAACACCTACAGTGCCAATGGTTCCATTGAAAATATCAGCTATCTTTCGCAACATAGAGCCAGAACCAATGCCGACAACATCTTCAAAATAATGAGAAAACATAACTAGCACGATTGAAACCGAGAACAGCCAAGAGCGATACCGGCTCAAATAATCCCATTTTAAAATTGTGTTCCTCACTTTAGATTATTTTTTCCGATTAAATATGATACTAGTTATTGTTGTAATCTGCTTACGGTAAAAGACAAAGGCAATTGTCGAATAAACCAACAAAGCAATAATTGCGTTTTTCATGGCAAAAATCAACCAATTACCGATGCCAACCTGGCAAGTGGGCAAAAATTGACGCGATACAGCTATTGTAAACAATGCCCCCCCCCCAAACAAAAGCAAGTTTTTAACAACTGGCTTGTAACTACGGTGCAATACATGTTTTTTCAAATAAACAATCTGCATTAGCGTTCTAAATGACATTCCCACAATTGTCCCGCAAACCACACCCACAAAGCCATAAGGCTTTACCAGCATAAGCGACACACCAACGTTCAATACCGCTTCAATGTATGCATATTTCTGAATGTTTTTGAATCGGTTTGCAGAGTATGCCATATTGACATAAGGCTCTCGCAGGCAGAAAATTCCTTCTGAAGCAATCATAAACCATCCAAGTACAGCCTGATTATAATCGGCATCGTCAATGCCAGTGGTATAAAGAAGCACAAACGGAGTTATTGTAAGTCCGCCGACAATAAACAAGAAAAATGTGGCAAAGGTTATGATGAACTCATACAAACTAAAAGTGTCATCGATTCGCAGTTTGTCTCCCGAAGCAAAGACATTGCCCAATTTTGGGACAATTCCGGCAGAAATTGACTGAATCAAACGTTTTAGTCCGGTGGTAACCAAAAAATAAACCGAATAGATCGATATGTTTGAGAGAGTACTAAAAATAGACAACACGACAATGTCGGTATTATCGTGAATAAATGCCGCACAGTTTATGCCAAAACCGCTCCAACGCTGTTCCAGCGCCTTAGAGTCTGGCTCAGCCTTGCGGTTGATATGATAGTGCTTGTCAATGTATCGGTTAAATATGATAGGCTGAAGGACAAACACAAGCGATGAAACAAATTTTACAATATGAATATTTGGCCACAGCTTGATTGTAACAACAGTAAGCAGTGTGTTAAGAATTATAACAATCATCTGCACTACCGACACAAAACCCACTTTTTGCTCAGCTTTAAGATATGTACGCGCTGTAAGCGCAAAACAGTACTGCGCCATCATATATATGCTAAGAATCCATGTAAGCGATGCTATATATGATATAGAGAAACCTGTCTTTACTATTATCGGATACAGCAGCGAGATAATGAGTGTGTAGCCAGCAAACAACATTGCCAGACGATTATAAAAACGAGTTGATGCTGATATTATGGCATCAATCTTAGCACGGTTTCCATCATGTATAGGCTTGTACAATCCTGCCAATACCACAGCATTTAGACCGCCCTCAAACAACATTACATAGTTAAGGAATTGCGTTATTGAATTGACAAGGCCATTCACTTCAGAGCCAAATGTGCTTAGAATAAGACGTGGAGTTACAAATCCGCAGATAATAGTAACCACCTGCAATAGCACTGAAAGGACCACATTACTATACGTTCTGTTCATTTTTTAATTCTGAATGGCTTTTATTGTGCGATGACCATATATGGCAAACACAACAGAAATAGCGTAGAAACACCAATAATAGCTTTTATAGAAACAAGGATCAAGGAATCCGACAAAGAAGAAAAAAAGTTGAATTACCACAGCGACAATTGATGCACACAAAGCATCTTCAAGTTCCGGAATACGATTGTTTGTTCTTCGTAATCGTCTCACACACAACAACAAATTCCTTATTGGAGCAACAATAATCACCATCAACGGAATCAATATAAAAAAGGTTCCCACGACACCAGACTCACATAAAAACTGCAAATAGTTATTGTGGACATCCATTACTTTTTCGCCATGAACAACCCTAAATTGTGCAGGAATATAAGTTGCATAACTTTTCCACCCAATTCCGAATACTGGATTATCCTTAAATTGATCAATCGCAATAGCATACAATTCTGTTCTGCCCGATGTTATATCCTGACCTGATGTAAGCATCTCAATAGACCTTACGTATCGCGACACTGCGTCCCAATGTCTGATTATCGGGAAATAATATGTCACCAATGTATAAAGCAAACAAGCCAGGCCTACTGTTATCGCAATAATAATGACTCGTTTGCGACCTGTGTTTACGAGCACCCACAGAAACCACAATGCTATGCAAATAGCGGCAAGTTCGCCACGGCGTTCTATCAAGAATATGCCGAGCATAAAGTAGCCAAGCAAAAAGAAGTCTTTTATCTTGCTTCCTTTTTTAGATTTATTGAATAGAGATGCACTCACACTAGCTATTCCCATTACTATCACATAGTCGTTATATGTGTAACTGGCACCCAAGCAAGGATTGAACCCTCTAGGCAGGAATCTGTCGAAATACATTTGCGACGGCTTTGACAGGATAGGATACAACGTGTCAATAAACAAAGTACGACATATCGTAAAGAACAGAATAAACGTAGTAAAAACAAAAGCCACAATACGCATATAGCACAATGCTCTTGACACTACATCGCCACTTGGCGTCGCGACCATAGCTGCAAACGAGAACATCAGCATAGCTAGCAAGCACATTATAGTGTCGATATTTATATTGGCATCTGGTCTTATATATTGAAGCGCCACAACTACATTAAGCAGCACCAATGCCAAGCCAATATAATTCACCTTTATCCGTGTCTTTTTAAGTACGTTGATACCAACAATAAGCAAGACAAAAAGGAAACCAAGTGTCAACGGAATGTCAAAATCCTGATATATGAAATAAGTAGCCGCATAGGTTATCAATATCCACAGAATGCTGTCGGAAGCGAGCTTCAACTTAAACAAAGACCTATCAATTGAAAAACAGCTCATCGTTTGTTACTGCATTTTGGAATCAATGTAGTTGCATATTTGCTCGGCAGCTGAACCTGTTTCGTAACTCTCAGTTTTCTGCATATAAGCTACCACCTTTGCATTGTATGCGTCCGCATCAAAACTAGATATTGCAGCCAAAAGACTTTCGTTTGTCTTTGAGTACGAATATGGCCACTCGTCGATAGGCCAATAGAAAGTGCGTTCGTTTATGTACTGATCCACATCGGGAGTGAACAATAATACAGGTTTCTTCATCAATGAAAAATCCCACATTGATGATGAATAGTCGGTAACAAGCACATCTGCCACAAGCAACAGCTCCTGCATATCGGCATACGAACTAACATCTTGCTGATAGTCTTCAATTTTAAATGTAGTTGACAAGCAATCACTTTTCATATAATAATGACCACGCAATAATATTTTCCATTGGCCTCCAAACTTATCTTTCAAAGTGACGAGCAAATCAGAAAAATTAATAGTACTAGTCGGCACATCACCACTCTTGCGAAATGTTGGTGCATAAAGCAGCACATGCGTATCCTCTGTTATGTTCAGTTTTTCAAGAATTGATTTTCGCAAGTTCTTGTTCCCGAATTCGTTCACAAGCAAATCATTTCTGGGCATTCCTGTTTTCAAGACAAAGCCTTTATAGCTGAATGAGCCTTTCAATGTCAACTCTTCAAAAGCCCTGCTACTTGACACAAAAGAAGTTATTTGTGACATTTTTTTTAGCACGTGCTTTTTCTCCAACACGTTGGTATCTGCTCTATCGGTTCCAACCTGTTTGAAAGTGCCTCCGCCATGCCACGTATTAATCACATGTTGACCCTTTCTAAATCTCAGCACCGACCAATGTTCCACATTATCAACATAGAAACGCGATGTAAAAACGTAATAAATGTATTTGACCGATTTATATTTCACAATTTTCACACCTTCATCTTTCAAGAAATAGAATTTCTCAGGTTCATTAAAAGCCCAAACCACGTCAAATTTGCCAGGATACATTTGCTGTAGCTTACAATATATGTATTTGGGGTTGCATGAAAACGAACGCCCACTATATGCTGAAAAAATTATTCTGTTGTCGCAAATTGGAAATAGACAAAACAATTTTAGCACAATAGCTATCACTTCCTCGATTATGCATTTTATGCGGTATAGCATTCTATTTGGTTTTAACACAATAATAAACGCCCTTGTATTGTGTGTATGGAGTGTTCATGTCAATATAAACGGCATCATGTTTGGCGACGCGACTCTCGACAGGAGGCAACTGCATATAGTCGCCCCAAATCAGCCGCAGGTATCGCTCATAACCTTTCATCACTGGAATTTTATGACCTTCAAAATCGAGAAAAACCATATTGTCGAAATCTTCTTTCGGATGTCGCAATTTCATTCCCTTAAGACTTCCTATAAGTTCGGTCACTTCATCACACTCATCCCACTTATAACGCACCATTCTTTTTTCTGCAAATCGCCATATAGCGTAACGCATTCCTTTTGAAAAAAAGATACAATACAATATCGAAGAAGCGACACGTAGCAATTTTCCTTTATTGTCTGGCAAACGTTGTGCGTTAAATAGCGAAAATATCATGGCATTCAACATTTGGAACGCCCCTGCCAATTTCGATTTTGGGCAACCGTCAATAGGCATAATTTCCAAAGCCAAGCCATGACAAATGTCATCATTTGCGCTATGACGGTTAATAAACGTCGTGTAGTTATCTCTTATAGATGCGCCTGCATCATGGTAAACCAAATGCCGGTCGGTACGACAATACGAATAGTGTTTGGTGTCAGCTTTTGCAGTCCACACATCTTTCAATCTTTCGTAATCGGGACGCGGCATAAACAAATCAATATCGTCGTCCCACGGAATAAATCCCTTATGGCGAATAGCCCCTATCAATCCGCCTCCGCACAAATAAAACCTTAGATTATTTTCGTTACATATATTTTTGAAATACAGTAACATTTCCAATTCTTTCTGTTGTATTTGCTTTGTAATATTCTCTTCTATCATATTGAAATACAAATAGGATATGTCGCACGCAACAAGCGCACACACATATTGCAATATTACCCTAAAATTCAATTTGTACAAAATAATTCTTCATATGTATATTGCAACACTACACAGCGACAAAGCAATCGGATTGAGCATGATTTTCCTCAAATTCCATTTAAAACGTCAAACATCTTTTACTATACCATAAATCACCTTTTTGACACAGATATTGTTTGAAGTACAATTCACATTGCAGCCCCATCGTGCCAATTACCACTATGATAGAAAAAAAACTGTAATAAAGTCCGTTTTTAATATTTTCAAGTTGAGATCAAGGAACAACCATTTCACTTCTGCATGTTCAGTGGCAGTAGCCATTTCAGTTTCCCGCTGTTTGCATTTCTGTCGTTCCTGCCATTTGTTGAAAGAAAAGATAATTCGGAGGGCCAAGTAGAGCCAATATCCGAAGCAAAACAATAAAGTCAACTATGCATAAACGCAATCAGGCCGACAACTTACTTGTCGGCCTGACTGATATTATAGATTCCTTTTTTTACTAATCAGCAATGTTATGCTTCTGCAATGGATTTGATGTCAATTGGCGGTGCAAGGCACGGTTGTCAAGGACGTTGCAGGCAAAGCACATTGCGCTTTGGAATGCACTTGGCTGGGCCTGGTCGGTGCCAGCCTGGTCGTAATCTACTTCGCCGACTGGGGCGACACACAACTGTGGCATTCCTATCATATAACTTATGCCGTCGTCGTAACTCAAGGCGCGGAACGGCACCATTCCTTGCAAATAATACAAGGCCAGAACTGCATCGAACTTCTGGAACAGGCTGGTTCCGAAAAGGACGTCGGCATCGTACGGACCCATTGCCAATATGTCCTCGGCATTTGCCTTCTCTATGGCTGGAATCAACACTTCACTTTCCTCCCGCTCGAGGTTGACAGCGTTCATACAGTTTGGATTGTAGCCCAAAACAGCGATTTTGGGCTTGTCAATGCCGAAATCGGACTTCAAAGCGTTGGATACAATGCGCAACTTTGCAACTATGTTATCTACAGTAAGATGCTTCGAGATGTCGCGCATTGGCGAGTTGTCGGACAACAAGGCAACACGCACTGTACCGTTGACCAGCATTGTCATTGTGTTGGATGCCTCCAATTTCTTTCTGACAAATGAGAACTGGTCGGTGACATTGAGGCTCGCTGTCATCTTTGTGTTGATTGGATTAAGCACCACGGCTGACAATTTGCCTGATGCCAAATCGGTCACGGCGGACTCAAGCGACGTAACTGACGCTTCGGCTGACATTTGTGTGGCCTTGCCCAAATCAACTTTGGCGTTGTCGTCGAGCACGTTGAGCAGATTGACCTTGCGGTCTTGCGACTCACCAATGTTCTGAATGGTGTTGAAACTTGAGTTGTTAATGTTCAACGCCTTGCGGTAGTAAGCCGAAATTTTTGGCGAACCATATATAATAGGTGTGCATTTCTCGGCATACATTGGTTCAAGAAACGCCTTGAGCATTATCTCGTAACTTGTACTGTTGATGTCGCCTTGTGTGACACCAATCTTTATCTTGTTATGTTCCATTTGTCAATTTTTGATTTAAAGATGCAAATTTATATAATAAGGTTGAAAGATGAAAGTTGAAAGTTGAAGGTTGAGAGGTTGTGGGGTGTGATTACAAGACTTTATTGTTTGCCCTATTTTTATGGGGAAATGATTTATGTCAACTTATCGGGCATCGTATTGCATACATTTTTACTTAAAGAATAAATTCAGAATCAATACATTGCATCATAAAAATCATTACTATTGATATTATTTTTTCTTAAGAAGAAACAAAATCATATATTAGTCGGCTTTCAAAGGGGATGAAAGGTTATTGAGTATCAAAGCATTTTGAAAAGATTATTTCACATAGTGACTTTTGTAATGGCAATGCTGGTTGCAAACTGCTTTTTTGCATCGGCGGAACCATTGTCGGATGATGAACTGTCGGACCTTGAAACCGCATTTGCGGAAGCAGACAGGCTTGGCCGAAACAGCCAATACTACGAGGCTGAAAAGGCATATCTCAAAATATTCGACACCTACAACGACGATGTGACGCGCATAAAGACCTGCATCAAGTTGTCGGAAATGTACTTTATGACTGGCAACGCCGACAAAACCCTTCAGTACACCAACTTAGCCAACAACATCGACATTATTCGCGACAGCATAAACTTTTTGTTCAGGATAAACAACCTGACGGCATCGGTTTACCTGTCGCAAAACGATGTAAAAAAATGCCACGCAATTCTTGAGAAGAGCGCGAGTTACAAGAATTTGGTGACTGACAAGGAATCGCTTGCCAAATTCTACTACATAACAGGCAAATACGCCTTTGCATCGAACGATTTTGCAACGGGCATACGCATTCTGCAAAACGCCACGCAACAATACAGTTCGGACATTATCACACCCGAATACGGACGCGTTCTGCTACTGATTTCACAGATGTACCAAATAAAGAACGATTTCGTCCTCGCCCTTAAAAACGCAGAAGAGGCTCTGATGATTTTTGACAAGCAGAACTTCGGTGTCAGCAGGATTGACGCATACTGCACAATGGGCAACATCTACCTTCAAAAGGACGATATGGGCAAGGCCTACGACTGCTACATCAAGGCAAAGCAGATAAGCGACTCGCTCCAGGTAAAGCGTAGCACGGAAACGGCCAATCTGGCTCTTGCCAACTGGTATCTGAAGAAAAAAGACATTAGCTCGGCTTTGCAATATGCAAGGTTGAACTCGTTTGAGAAGCAGGACAACACCAACCCCGACCTATGGTTCAACGCCGATATGCAGTTTGCCGAATATTACCTGGACAACAACGCACTGGCATCGGCATTGCTATACATAAACAAGGCCGACAGCATCTGCAAAAACACAAATTCGTGGTCGAAACTGAGCACGCTGAACAAGATTAAAGGCAATCTGTACCTAAAGAAAAAGGATTACAAGAAGTCGGCCGAAGCACTACAGAAAGCGCAACTGTACGCCGACAGCCTCGCCTACAACCTGAGCCTCATCGACATTGACTCGCTTGGCATGAACCAGGAACTGAAGCGCCAAAGCGATATGATATCGATGCTCCAAAGCGAGAACACAAAAAAGGCCACCGACATTGAAAACAACACGTCGATAATCAACCGACAGAAATCGTCAATATTCTCGCTCATTGGATTGTTTGTCATCTGTGGCATTCTGATGTTTATGTTGGCTTGGTCGTTCCTGCAAAAGACCAAAGACAACCACGACCTTGAAGAGACAAACAAGAAAATGGCCCTTCAAAAGGAACAGATTGAGATTCAAAAGCAGAATCTGCTGACCTACAACCACGAACTGGAAAGGCTGTCGCTGATTGCTCGAGAGACGGACAACGCCATTCGCATATTTGACAGCGAAGGCAACACCACTTGGGTAAATGTAGGGTACACAAAACTTTACGGGTACTCGCTCAAGGACCTCATTTTTGACAACACTCTTGGGTTAAGCAAGGAAAATCCACTTGACATTAAGCACATTATAAAGACCTGGAATCCTGAAAAGAAATCACTCGAGCGCGAATTCCAGATTGTAAACAAATGGGGCATCAAACTATGGGTTCAAACTACATTGTCGCCAATATTTGACGACGACACGCTGGAAATAAGCCAAATAATAGCCATTGACACAAACATAACCTCATTGAAGAATGCGCAACAGGACATTCTGAACATGAACGAGGAAATTATGGCCAGTATCACTTATGCCAAACACATACAGGAATCGATGCTGTCGCCAATAGAGAACCTGACAAAGCATTTCACCAACAGTTTTGTCTTCTACAAGCCCCGCGCCATTGTAAGTGGCGACTTCTACTGGATTTCAGAGCAAAGCGGACGAATTATTGTCGCCTGTGCCGATTCTACTGGGCACGGCGTTCCTGGCGCATTCCTGAGCATGCTTGGCATATCGTTCTTAAGCAAGATTGTGAACGAGCGTGGCATCATACAACCGTCAATCATTCTCAACAGACTTCGGATGAACGTAATAAGCCACCTACACCAGACCAACAAGGACGTTTCCGCTGGTGATGGAATGGATATGTCAATAATCTCGATAGACAAAAGAAACGGAATGATGGAATTTGCGGGCGCAATGAATCCCATATATATTGTCCGCAACGGGCACTTTATTGAGTTGAAGCCCGACCGAATGCCTGTTGGTTACTACGACAACGAGGACCGTTCATTCTCATCGTCGAAAGTGGGAATAAAGCCAAACGACCAAATATATATGTTCTCCGACGGATACTACGACCAATTTGGCGGAAAAGACGGACTCAAGATGAAAACAAAGAAATTCAAGGAAATACTGTCGAGATGCGCACTGAAAAGCAACGAGGAACAGACAAATATCCTTGAAGAAGAATTCCTGTCGTGGAAAGGAACATACGAACAAGTTGACGATATTCTTGTTTTAGGCATACAGATATAAAGCCGCATTCACATATTTCATTATCAACAACTTGACGAATGAGCATTCAAACAATTCGGAATTGAACTGCATAAAAAAGCCTGTTGGTTCATAACTGCGTTGGCATTTTAATTCCAAATATTTGCAAAACAATAACAAAGTATATTTATATTGGTACGATTTTAAAAATTTACAATTATGGCAAGCATTAAAGATTTGAAAAGCGACGTAAAGTATTTAGTATCAGAGATTGTATCTGATTGTAGCAACGTTATCATTCTTCACCCTGACAAGAAAGACGACGCTTTGGCATTGATAGAAAAGGCAATCGACATACTCGACTCGTGCTTCAACAAGATAAACGACGGCAAGGGCAAGGACAAGAAATACTTCAACGCAATCAAGACCGACCTGTTGAAAGAGGCAGACGAAATCTACAACAAACTTCGCGAGATTATTGGCACAAAATAAATCAGGCGCCATATGACCAAAGAATTTGCAAAAACAGCAGAATTTATCCTGCAAGGGCTTGACTACAAGCCTCTTGTTGGAATTGTACTGGGTAGCGGACTTGGCGGTCTGGCCGACAAGATTGATGTTGACAAGGTTATTGAGTACAAGGACATTCCTGGCTTTCCAGTTTCAACTGTAGAAGGACACAAGGGGCAACTGATAATTGGCACACTTGGCGGTAAGAAGGTGGTGGCAATGCAAGGCCGTTTCCACTACTACGAGGGATACGATATGGCTCAGCTGACTTTCCCTATCAGGGTTATGAAGTTGATGGGCATACAATATCTGTTTGTGTCGAACGCATCGGGGGGCATCAATCCTCAATTCAATGTCGGCGACATAATGATTATCAGAGACCACATCAACAACTTCCCTGAAAATCCGTTGAGAGGCAAGAACTACGATGAACTTGGACCTCGTTTCCCCGATATGAGCAAGACTTACGACAGGGACCTGATTCAACGTGCGTACAAGATTGCCGACGCCAACGACATAAAACTGCGCGAAGGCGTATATATAGGCAGTCCTGGCCCGACACTCGAAACCCCTGCCGAATACAAGATGTTCCGCATCTGGGGCGCCGACTGCACGGGAATGTCAACTGTGCCTGAAGTGATTGTGGCTCACCATATGGGAATAAAGGTGTTTGGTCTATCGGTGATAACCAATACCGACAAGCCAGCCAACCCGAATGGCGAGACAACTCACGCCGAAGTGCAGGATGTTGCCGGTAGAGTTGAACCTCAAATGACAACAATAATCACTGAACTGTTAAAGGAACTTTAAACAAACTGAAGGTATTCATTTAACCAAAATGAAAAAACCGGATACATTAGGCGATTTCTCGGTTCTTGCCGAAATCGCCTTTTTTTCGTCATAGATGAAAAACACTGAGTTAGTGAATTAAGAATAATGCCGGCACAAACAATGACAAAGACACTGACAAAACTGATGACATTCCTTTCGGCAACGCTCATTTGCTTACTGGCGAATGTTACCGGCTATTGCCAATTCTACGACACTGGTCAAGACCGGTTCAGGGCCTTGTCGATGATAAAGACCGAACATTTCAATGTCATTTTCCCTGAAAGTGAAATGGCTATAGGTCAACTATATGCCAACAGCCTTGAACAAGCATTCCAACATGGCGGGCAAAGCCTGAAATGGACTCCCCGACGTATATCGGCAGTGCTATTCACTTCGTCGGCGACAGCAAACGGCGAAGTGGCGTGGGCTCCGCGCCGGATGAATCTTCTTACGACAGCGTCGCCCGACAACTATCAGCAAAACTGGAACGAACAGTTGGCACTACACGAATTCAGGCACGTGGTGCAAAGCGACAAGCTGAACCAATGCACCACCCGTTTTTTCAACATTCTTCTCGGCGAGCAATTTACAGGCCTCGTTCTCGGTCTGCATATCCCCTACTGGTTTCTTGAAGGCGATGCCGTTGCTTACGAGACTGGCGCATCGGATGCTGGTCGCGGAAGGACTGGCGACTTCGAGAACCTGCTGTCGGCACAGGTGGCGCAAAAAGGCATCTACAGTTACCCAAAGGCAATGTTCGGCTCGTATCGTGACTTTGTTCCGTCGAGATATCATCTTGGATATCAACTGATAAGTTACGGGCGTATGAATTACGGTCCTGAAATTTGGGACAACAGCATTAACCGCGTGGCCAAATATCCGATAGCGATAAGACCTTTCGGACGCGGAATAAAGATGACCACGGGCCTGAAGGAAGCAAGTTTCTACAGGAAGGCGTTGGCATCGCTCATTGACAATGAGAAAGATGCAAAGCCTGGCAATGCGACGCTTATTACTCGGGCCAACCCGAAAGACTACACAAACTACTATGTTCCGCAAAGGCTGAACGGCAAGATTGTGACCTACCGCGAGCAATATTCCGACATTCCTGCCTTTGTTGCCACCGACACCGCCAGCAAACGACAGAAAAGGCTTGTCAGACCTGGGCAAATGAGCGTCAATCATTTTTCGGCAGAAGGCGACCTGCTTGTATGGAACCAAAGAAGATGGGACTACGCAAACTACAGCCAAATAATGACTTACAATGTTGCCACAAGGAAGAAACACACGCTGGCAAAACGCGGAAGATATTACGCATCGACATTGTCGCACGATGCAAAGTCGATAGCATCAGCCTGCTACACCGACTCGGCACATTGGTCGATAACCATACACGACACAAATGGCAAACTGCTGAAACAAATACCAACTGGCGACACCATTCCTGCAAGGCTCGCCTGGTCTGACGACGACGGCAGTCTGTATTTCATAGGGAACGCGGGCAACTTCAAGTCGATTATCTGCATCAACCTAACCGACAGCAAGATGACAAGCATTGCGGACAGCATCGACAACAACATCTCGAATTTGACAACAGACAACGGATTCATATATTTCACAGGCACTTATGGCGACTATAATGCCTGGTTCCGAATGAGTTCCGAAAGCGATTCGGCTGAAGTGGTTGCGACAAGCAAATTCGGCATCGGGACTGGTAGCGTGACGGGCGACAGCATTCTGTTTACATACTACACCGCCGACGGATACCAGATTGCCGAAAGCCGTATGGTCCACTCAACAAAAGCGCCAATGCCAACCGCAAAGGAAACCGCATTCACAAAAGCGCTGTCGGCTCAAGAAGAAAATGTGACTTTCAATGCCGACTCAACCTACAAGGTTGAACACTACAGCCGTCTGGCCCACTTGCTAAACATTCACAGTTGGGGCCCGCTGTCGATTGACGTGGACAATGCTGAAATTGGGCCTGGACTGACTTTTATGTCACAAGACGCGCTATCGACATCATTCCTCACGGCTGGCTATCAATATAAATATGCCGAAAGCAAGGATAACTATTTTGCTGAATATGAATACAAAGGGTTCTTCCCCATTTTCGGTGTGCGAGGCGACATTGACCGCTACAACGAGTATTATATTGACAAAAATAACGACATATATAAATTCAAAATGACTGACAAGCAGGTTTCAGCATACGCGCAACTGCCTATGTATCTGAAAACTGACGCTTTCAACACCGCGCTGACCCTGCAAACCGCTTATTTTTTCAAGCAGACAAGTTGGAAATACGGACGTTTTACGCAAGACACGTCTAGAAGCGCAATGTCGTACACGGCTTACGCCTACACGCATCGCCGAATGGCTTACCGCGACCTTCAGCCTCGACTTGGCATTTCGGCAAGGGTTGATTTCGCACATCACTTAAGCGATGCGCAATGCAACCAGACCGCCATTCAAGGCAATGTGTATCTGCCCGGAATACTGAAAAATCACGGGATACAAGTCAGTTGCGGACTTCAGGTCAGGAACGGCGACGGACTGCTGATAAGTTCCATTGTGCCATTTCCTCGCGGTTGCAAGTATGCAAAGCACAAGCAATTGACAAGTTTGCAGACGTCATACGCATTGCCACTTCTCTACCCCGACCTGAATATGGGCATTCTGTACATCAAGAGAATAAAGGCAAAGGCCTTCTTCGACTACGCACAGATTCAATATAATGGCAATAACAGCACAATACAATCGGCGGGTTGCGACCTTTCTGCCGATTTCCACATTTTCAGATTTCCCGTGCCTATAAGTGCTGGCGTGCGCTATGCCCGACGCCTGTCGTCGGACGAGAACTATTTCGGACTGCTTTTTACGGCTAACTTCAGTAGTTTGATGAACTTTTAGCAGGATTCACAATTAACAATTAACAACTAACAATTAATAATTAACAATGCTATTCTAAATTCTTCGACCTTTACACTGCCGTGAGAATATAGGACGCCGCACGCGACGTCCCTACAGCAGAAAAATTCTAAACCTCTCAACTTTCAACCCTTACTCAACAGCAAGGATATCGGACGCCACAGGCGACGTTCCTACGGCGGAATTTTCATAGACTTACAAGGCACTAGGTTCCATGCACCAGAAACTAGATTTCACTTTCAACTTTAAATCTTACCAACCGCCAGACACATTTCTTTAAGTGAAAGACGTAGTTAGATAATGTATTGTTGGCTAATAGTTTTGGTTTATCTACTTTCACGGCGAATTTTTAAATCAACAAAGCAATGTTTGGAATATCAGACCCTGGAATATGGATTGTGTACCTGCTATCATTTTTGTGCGTACTATGGTCGGTTTATTTTGGCATAAAGAACTGGAACAAGGACGACGAGGCAGACAACGAAAAGGCTTAAGTGCCAACAATTTATTTACGAATCATTTATTAGCATCACATTATAATGGAAAACTTTTCAATGTACCTGATTGTAATGGTTTACTTTTTGGCCATTGCATTTTTGGGATTTTTAGGATATAAGAAGACAAAAAGTTCGAAAGACTACCTGATAGGCGGTGGCGAGATGAACCCGATAGTAATGGCCTTGTCGTATGGCGCAACATTCATTTCCGCATCGGCCATTGTAGGATTTGGCGGTGTAGCGGCCACCTTCGGCATGGGCATTCAATGGCTTATGTTCCTGAACATGTTTGTGGGCGTAGTGATTGCGTTCATCATCTTTGGTCGGCCGACACGACGAATTGGCGCCAAACTGCATGCCACCTCGTTTGCCCATTTCCTTGGTGCATACTACAACTCAAAACGTGTCAGGGTATTCACGGCAGCCGTAATATTCCTTTGCATGCCATTGTATGCAGCCGCCGTGCTTCGCGGTGGTGTATTCTGCATGCAGGAA
>CALABN010000122.1 GCA_937885735.1 uncultured Bacteroidota bacterium
GGAAACGGACTTGCTCTCACCAAAGCAGCTCTTGAGGGAGCTGCAGCAGCAGGAGCAGAGACCGAACTCATCCGTCTTGCAGACCTTGAAATCAAACCATGCATCGACTGCGGATTCTGCAAACAATTCAGCACTTGATTCGGCACCATTGCGCAAAAATCGACATTGGTGTCCAAGCGTTCTGCAGGATTGCCTTTTGGCAACCCGACAATCAGATTCATTCCCGACACAATGGCTCGGACAATCATCATTTGTCCTGCAATATAAGTTGCAGGCAGACAAAGTAATGCAACCGATGACCTACACAAATGGAAAAAGTGACAAGTACGAATAGCCGAACGCACCATAAACTCCTTGCGGGCCTTTATGATTTTTGGCACACCTGTAGAACCTGATGTTCTTATCTGGACATAATCGTCGGGACTATCCCATTGGCGCAAAAAAGCCAAAATAGAATCAAGACCATCGACTTCGCCGACAGCAGATGTCAAAGCATCTTCATCGAGCGGATGAATGCGAACCTGATGTCCATTCAATTCAATATATTGATAATCAGCCCACATTTTCAATATTTGTCAAATTCCAACTTGACATTGTATGCCAAAGCCTTGCCTGGCTAACAGCTAAAGGCGAAGGTATGTTGTTCGAGTAAATCATCCCTGTCCCTAGCCCTTGTGGCATTGCAACACGTTGTGTATAAACCCATTGAGCAATGGCATTCAAGCCGACGTTGCTCTCGAGCGCCGATGTCGCCCACCATCCAATATTCAGCGATTTTGCTTCGTCAATCCATTTTTCCGACACAGCCAATCCTCCTATCAGTGAAGGTTTTAGAATGATGTACTTTGGGCGGATTGTTTCAAGCATTTCTGTTCTGCGTTGCTCAACACCAATCAGTTCTTCATCGAGTGCTATGTCGATTGGCGACTGTCGGCAAATTTCAGCCATCGTCTTCCATTGGCCCGCCTTTATTGGCTGTTCGATTGAGTGTATGTCAAATTTTGCGAGTCTTTCGAGTTTATGCATCGCATCTTCTGGAGCGAAAGCACCGTTAGCATCAAGCCTAATCTCAACATTTGGAAATTCTTTTCGCACAAATTCAATGAGTTTCAGTTCGTTATCGAAATTTAATGCGCCAATCTTTAGTTTGATGCAACGGAAGCCCATATCGTACTTTTCCTGCACCCGCTGACGCATTGTCTCAATATCGCCCATCCATACTAGGCCATTGATGAAGATGCCACACTTGCCTTGCGTAAAATCGGAATCGAAAAGAATGCGCCTACCTCCGTTTTTCAGGTCGCGCAGTGCCGTTTCTATTCCAAACCGTATGGCAGGAATGCCTTGCCACTGGCTGTCGTCGGCTATGTCTACATTGTCGATGTCGGCCACTTTGCTGGCTATCACTTCATCGAGATTGGCAATGGCACATTCGGGCGATAGTTTTGGTATGACAGAAATCTCGCCCAAACCAAAAACTTCAGGATTGCGACTATCGTAAACGCGGACGAACCACGACGGCTTTTCCGTCAGAATGCCACGCGATGTGCCACTTGGCACGTTGAAAATCAATGTGTAAGGTATAATTTCGGATTGCATCATCTTTGTCTTGATTTAGAGTATTGCCACGGCAAACAGTATCGACATTAAAAATGTTGTCAATGAGAGTTTCTTGAGTTCCGGGTCGAGTGTCTTGACGTCGGCGCATCGCAGAACACGTATGCCGTGCGCCACCAAAAGTGCAGTCGGCACGGCAATCCAAAGCAAAGCCATTGGCGAACAATGTCGCAATATGCAGTATATGAATATGGCGATGCTTGCAATGCATATAATGAAGTGGTACGTCTTGCCAAACGGCACCCCGAACTTTACTATCAGCGTGCGCTTGCCTGTCTGCTTGTCATTTTCCGAGTCGCGTAAATTATTGACATTCAATACACCCATACTTAAGAATCCCAAGGCGAGTCCAAGTAGCCAAACTTCAGCCGACAATTGTTTCGTGAGTATGTAATATGAACCGACCACAGTAGCCAATCCAAAGAATATCAATACCATAAAATCGCCAAGACCACGATATCCGAATGGGTTGCGACCGACTGTGTAGCGGATGGCGGCAATTATGGCTGCAATTCCAATGGCAAGGAATATGGTGAATTGCACATTCAGCCCGAATGCCACAATCAGCATTATTATGCCGATAGAAAAAGCGAATATGGCCATTGCCGCAATACCCTTTTTCATCTTGTCGATTGTCAATTCGCCGCTTTGCACGGCACGTTGTGGACCAACGCGGTCGTCGTTGTCGGCACCGTGCTGAAAGTCGCCCAAATCGTCGGCAAAATTGCCAAGCACCTGAAGTGCAATGGTGGTAACCATCAGCAAGGCAAACAATGACCAACTGAAATTCATATCAGACTGACCCAAAGCCAATGAACTACCGACAATTATACCTGCAGTTGAAAGTGGCAATGTGCGTAACCGGGCCGCTTCTATCCAAATCTTAAGATTCATATCGAAATGCAAATTGTGGCAAAATATGCCTTTTAGATTCTGTATTTGTTAAAATCAGGCTTGCGTTTCTCGAGGAAAGCCTTGCCGCCTTCCTGTGCTTCATCGGTAAAATAATAAAGCATTGTAGCGTCTCCTGCAAGTTCCTGTATGCCAGCCTGCCCGTCGAGTTCCGCATTCAGGCCAGCCTTAATTAGCCGCAAGGCGATTGAACTATGCTGCAGCATTGTCTTTGCCCAATCAACGACTTCATCTTCAAGTTGTTCGAGTGGAACAACCTTATTTACCAATCCCATCTGCAGTGCCTCGGAAGCGGAATATTGGCGACACATGAACCAAATCTCGCGGGCCTTTTTCTGCCCGACGCATCTTGCTAAATATGAAGCACCGAATCCGGCATCGAAACTGCCTACACGCGGACCTGTCTGTCCAAATATGGCATTCTCCGACGCTATTGAAAGGTCGCATACAAGATGCAGAACGTGTCCGCCGCCAATTGCGTAGCCATTGACCATTGCAATGACAGGCTTTGGAATAGAGCGAATCTGCTTTTGTACCTCAAGAATGTTCAGACGTGGCACGCCGTCGTTGCCGACATAACCTCCACGGCCCTTGACGTGCATATCGCCGCCGCTGCAGAAAGCCTTGTCGCCAGCGCCAGTGAACACTACAACACCAATCTGCGGGTCGTCCTTGCAGATGTTCATAGCGTCAACCATCTCACAAACCGTTTTCGGGCGAAATGCATTGCGGACCTCTGGCCTGTTAATGGTTATTTTGGCTATTCCCTCAAAATATTCAAACAGAATATCTTCGTAAGCCTTGATAGTTTCCCATTTGCGTTCCATAGAATATGAGAGTTCTATAAATTCACAGTTTTAAGGTGAGTTCTATAAATTCCCCGATTTAATTTTTTTCAGATATGAATTGGTCTTTAATCTTTTGCGCGCTTTTGAATTTTTGTCGTCATCTTGTTGACTTTCATTCAGTCACAGTGCCCGCACTGCTCCTTCGTTCAAATCATCAATCTGACTGACAAAATCTTCAAAATCACTACAAAGCAATTTATAGAACCCACCTTAAAAACAAATACACAATTTTGGCGAAAAATACACGAACTAACGGAATTATGAAACCAAACACATTAGAAAAATCATCATTTATGTAGATGCCGAAAAGAACTTTTTTCAATGAAAAAGATAAACATTATCACTTTTTTTTACCTTTACAATCATTAGGGTTAAACATTTATAAATGTAGATATATGAAAATGAACAGACTATGTGCAATTACCGCTATATATTTGACATTTAGTTTGATAAGTTGCAATGGCGACAAGACAAAGACAGCAGTCAAGGCAGACAACGAATTTGAAAACGAAAAGCCTCTTCCGAAGGATTTGGGCGATGAAGACATCATTTTCTACAATATCTTCACTCCGTCCGATATGTCAAACTTGATAAACGAGTTCTCATCATTCTACAAATCAAACCTTGTAAATTCACTTGGCAACATATCAAAATACACACAAAGCACAAGCAAGGCCCTGAACATTGGTGTTTATGGCGCCGACCTGAACTATCTGTGGGTGTTCCAACAAAGCCAGCAAGCATCGTCGTATGTTGTTGCAATACAGACATTGGCCGACCAGTTGGGCATTCCATCGAACTATGTATCACTGACAGCCGACAAAGCCGAAATGTACGCTGCCGACGTGGATTCACTAAAGGCAATAGCGAGACTGGCTTACCACGACATCACCAACTACCTGAACGAAAGCGGACGCAGCAACAATGCGGCTCTTATACTTCTTGGCGGGTGGATTGAAACCCTGTACATTGCCATCAATATGTACAACCAACCTGATGCAAAAATGATTAGCCGCATTGCCACTCAGAAATTTTCATTGAGCATCATAATCAACCTTCTGCAAAACCAACAAAACGACATAGACGTAGCAAGTTACTTGGTTATGCTCCGAAAACTGCGCAAGGCATTTGACGACTTTGTATTCAAGGTTCCTCAAGGCGCAATGACCATTGACACTGCCAACAGACGCATCATCATCAAGGACAATGAGAACCTTAAGTTTGATGCAGAGAAAATCAACAACATACGTCAAATCACGAATGACATACGCAGTATGATTGTGAACTAACAACTTACTTTTATTATACCAGAAAAGGCTGAACAATGTATTTTGTCCAGCCTTTTTTATTGACTTTATTTCAGGAAATCACTTTTTCAATTCGTTCCATACCAATGCGCTGGCTAACAGCGTCATTCACACGGTTTTGAATATGCTGTTAATACATTTAAGTTGATGAAAATAAAAGATAATATGGCAAATAGTATATGCTTCATATTATATATCCTTTACTAAACGGACTGCATAGCAAACGCCATATGAATCTTGTTGTATCATTATCGCGCCAAACTCATAATGACCTATGCCATGTTTCATAGAAAAAAAAGTTCGAATTCTTGTTAAATGGCTGTAGTATAATGCTCCATATCCTTGATTATAAAGCACGCCAGATCTATATCCATAACCAAATGGTTTAATATTAAAAACAGATGAAGAAGGATATGCTTGATTCCCATTTTCATCTACCCAATCGGATGCAGATGCAAACAATTCCCACAAATCAACATACGTTGAATTTGCGTATAAAGAATCTGCTTTGTCTTTTAACAATTCATAATAAAGACTTCCTGTCACAGGAAACGCCTCGTTCTCAGTACAAATTCCATATTTATACATAGTTTCACAGTATTTGGGATTGTTAGCATCGATTCCATACACTTTTTCCAACTTAGTCCAATCAGCATCTACTGCATAGTGAAACCCAGGCGGAACTAATCCGTTAATATGGGCCTGTTTGGGTGTGCCCCAATCAAATAAAAAATCATGATTATATAAAATTCCTTTAGCTCCTGAAGGCAACTCAGATACAATATAGTCCTTATTCAATTTCATTT
>CALABN010000123.1 GCA_937885735.1 uncultured Bacteroidota bacterium
TGTTATAAACTGGGTGAAGACAAAGTTCACCAAATACCGTAAGGAAATGAAAGGCCTTGAATGGGGCAAAATCTATAACCGTTACAAAGATGCGAAACTTGACGCCAGCGACTTGGAA
Organism: uncultured Bacteroidota bacterium; assembly: GCA_937885735.1. The sequence continues at coordinate 119 of CALABN010000123.1, forward strand.
ATCAAGATTGCACAGTTGATGAAGGATAGCGATGTGCAGAAGAAATCAGGCATCTATGAATACGTGCTTGACGGTGAGGAATACCATTTAGGCATCAGGGCGTTCGACGACAACACCAAACGTGAGGTTTATGAACGTCAGAACGGCATTTGCAAGATATGTGGCAAGCATTTCGATATTGAATTTATGGAAGCCGACCACATAACACCTTGGAAAGAAGGTGGCCGAACTATAGAGGAAAACTGTCAAATGCTTTGCCGAGAATGCAATAGGCGAAAGGGCGCAAAGTGAATAGGCTTTGTGCCAACTGCAAATAAAAACAACCAACGCGAGTGCGTGAAAATGAACACACATTGCGTTGGTTGCTTTTTTGGGGAATTTATGAAGTTGCGCAGATAGTGCAAGTCAGCCTATCGCAAGTTGTTGCCTATAAGCCCGACTCTATTTTCTGTCATTCTCAATCAACTTAAGCAATTCGGCAGGCGCAACCGATTCGTCGATGCCACGTTTCACGAGTGTCTTGCCTTTGTACAGGTTGACTTTTCCTGGTCCTGCGCCAACGTAGCCGTAGTCGGCATCGGCCATTTCGCCAGGTCCGTTGACAATGCAACCCATAACGGCAATCTTAAGCCCTGAAAGATGTGAAGTGACCTTTTTCACTTCGGCCAGACCCTTTTCGATGTTGTACAGCGTGCGTCCGCACGACGGGCAAGCGATGTATTCGGTTTTTGTGTACCGTGCACGTGCCGATTGCAGAATGGTGAACGCGGTTTCGCTCACCTTGCTGACAGGTGTTGGGGCAAAATTGCTCAACCATAATCCGTTAGCCATTCCGTCAATAAAGAAGATTCCGTTGTCGGCAGATGCCTTGAGTTGGAATTTGGCAAGGTCGGGTTCCTTGTAAATGCTACTTACAACAACTGGCAAGTTTACATTGTTGGCTATCAGTGTATTGAACATTGCTCTCTGCTCGGCAGACTGGTTTACGCACATTGAACATAAGATAAGCACAACTGTTGGGTCGGCTTTCAGGCGTTCTATTGCTTCTTTGGTGAGTGCATTCAGGCTTACCATAACCCAATTGCGTTTCTCTGACTTGTATTTAGCTGTGAGATATGTATTTAATCCATACAGGGGCTCAAAGTTGCTATCTTTTATCCAGGCTTTATAGTCAATCAGGAGAGAAATGTTTTTTGTCTTGAAATCGGGCAAATCCATTTCGGGCGCGCCGAAATAAAGCACGTCGGGCGAGTGTTTTCCACCGCTGATTGTCATTGTCTCAAGGTCGAACTTGACGTCGAGCGAGTTGAGAGTGTCAGTTGAAAAATCGGGCAAATCGCAAATTACCAGAGGCTTTTTGTCGTCGAAAGCCGGATTGAGCGCTGTACTGCGTTTCTGAAAACTGAACGGGTCAAATGCCAAAGGCTCGTTGTAGTTTATTTTCACATTCTTGTCGGCGCTTGCGAAATAGTCGACAAGCATTCTTGCGGGCTCAATCTCGTTTGCCGGATTGCCAGTAAGCGACACGCGGACAGTGTCGCCGATGCCGTCGCCCATAAGAGTGCCGATGCCCACTGCCGATTTTATTATGCCGTCGGTTCCGGTTCCTGCTTCGGTAACGCCAAGATGGATTGGGAAACTCATCTTCTCGTCGTTCATCTGCTTTGCGAGAAGCCTGTAAGCCTGAACCATAACAACCGTGTTGCTTGATTTTAACGACACTGCAACATTTTGGAAATCATATTTTTGGCATACGCGCAAAAATTCCATAGTAGCTTCAACCATTCCGGCGGGAGTGTCGCCGTAGCGCGACATAATGCGGTCGGACAGTGACCCGTGGTTGGTGCCGATGCGCAAGGCGGTACCGTGTTCCTTGCAAATATTGATGAGTGAAAGCAGGCGTTCGTCGAGCTTGTCGAGTTCGGCTTTGTACTCATCGTCAGTGAATTCGAGCGATGTGAAAGTGGCGCGTTTCTCGAGGTAGTTTCCGGGGTTGATGCGCACCTTGTCGACAAACTGTGCGGTGATGTCGGCGAGTTTTGCATTGAAGTGCACGTCGGCAACAATTGGCAGGCAGTAGCCACGTTCCACGAGGCCGTTCTTGATGTCGCGCAATGCATAGGCATCTTTCTCGTCGACAGCTGTAAACCGCACCAATTCAGCGCCAGCGTCAAAAATCTCAATGGCCTGTTTTATTGATGCTTCAACATCGTGAGTCGGCGTGTTGGCCATAGACTGCACACGAATGGGATTTTGACCGCCCATTTGCAGTTTTCCGACTGTAATTTGATGAGTGTTAAATCGTTTGCTATTGAAAGATGAATTTATGATGTCCATATTAATCTTGTTGAAGTTTGGTTATTTGCGCGATGTATTTTCCGATGATGTCGAACTCCAGATTTACGACAGTGCCCACCTTGATGGTGTGGAAATTGGTGTTGTCGAAAGTGTAGGGAATGATGCAGACTTGGAAAGTGTTGCGAGCAGGACGGCAGACTGTGAGGCTCACGCCGTTGACAGTCACCGAGCCCTTGTCCACAGTCAGGTAACCGCGACTTGCCATTTCCTTGCTGAATTTGTACTCGAAAGTAAACACGTGGCTACCTTCGGCATCTTCAACGCTTGTGCATTTGGCAGTGGTGTCCACGTGACCTTGCACAATGTGGCCGTCGAGGCGACCGTTCATCAGCATTGAGCGTTCAACGTTAACCTTGTCGCCGACCTTGAGCAGGCCGAGGTTTGAGCAGTCGAGTGTTTCCTTCATAGCGGTTACGGTGTAGGTCCCGTCCTTGATGCGAACCACGGTCAGGCAGACGCCGTTGTGTGCCACACTTTGGTCAATCTTCAGTTCGTTAACAAATGAGCATTTTAGCGTGAAATGCAGATTTTCCTGGTCTTTTTCGATGCCGACAACTTCGGCAAATTCTTCAACAATTCCTGAAAACATATTGTCTTATATTTTTGGTTTCAAATAGAAATCCCCTTAAAAAATCATTCACAAAATACGGAAGCACCAATATGGGCTTCAATAAACCTAATGCGATTTATTTTGCTAGTTTATAATATTTTATACATAAATAGCAAAACGTGTCACGCTACCATAAATCCGACCGCAATTTATTAAAGATTTCCGACCGAACGATTATTCGCGTGAGCGAATTAAGAAACCGATCTGCCATTGGTGCAATACAATGCTGAAATATTTGATTTGCAGATAAAATATTATTTTATAATTTTGTATCGTTTTTATGGGGTAAATAATTCCAGGGGACCACAAAGTCCCCTGTTTTATTACATTAAACTATGATAGAAAAAAAGCAAATAGAGGACATAGTTGCCGGCAAGATTGCGGACACCGACCTGTTTCTGGTAGATGTGAAGATTGACACGCAAAACAACATTACCGTTGTGCTCGATTCGCCCGAAGGCATCTCGATAGACGCTTGCGTAGTGATGAGCCAGTACATTGAGTCGCAACTCGACCGCGAGAGTGAGGATTTCGCTCTCGAAGTTTCATCGCCAGGCGTGGGACAACCACTCAAGGTGTTGCAACAATATACCAAGATCCTGAACGGCACAATTGAGATGTTGCTCAACAATGGCCAGAAAATCAACGGCATACTGCGCGATGCAAATCAGGAAGGCATCCTTGTGGAGTATGAGGCAAAGGAAAAGCCCGAAGGGGCAAAACGTCCTGTAAAGGTGACAAAGACAGAACCATACGCATTCAGCGAAATAAAATCAGTTAAGGAAACAATAATCTTTTAGCATAATCAGAAATGGAAAATTTGAACCTAACCGACACATTTTCAGAGTTCAAGGAACTGAAAAACATTGACCGCCCTACAATGATGAGGGTTTTGGAAGACGTGTTCAGAAGCACATTGGTAAAACAATACGGCTCTGACGAGAATTTCGACATTATCATCAACATTGACAAAGGCGACTTTGAAATTTGGCGCAACCGCGAGGTTGTTGAAGACGCTGATTTGGAAGATCCAAACAGGCAGATATCTTTAACCGAGGCAAAACAGATTGACGCCGACTATGAAGTAGGCGAGGAGGTTTCCGATGAAGTGAAAATGAAGGATTTCGGACGTCGTGCAATATTGACACTTCGCCAAAACCTGACTTCGCGCATCCTTGACCTTGAAAAGGACCAACTCTATGCCAAGTACAAAGATCGTATCGGCGAGATAATTACAGGCGAGGTTTACCAAGTATGGAAAAAGGAGATAATGATTATCGACGACGAGGGCAACGAACTGATTATGCCAAAGCAGGAGCAGATACCAAGCGACTATTTCCGCAAGGGTGACAGCGTCCGCGCCGCAGTAGTGCGCGTTGAGATGCGCAATGCAACCCCGCTTGTGATATTGTCACGTACAAGCCCAATATTCCTTGAGCGCCTGTTCGAACTTGAAGTTCCTGAAATATTTGACGGCCTTATCACCATAAAGAACATAAAGCGTATTCCAGGCGAACGTGCAAAAGTTGCCGTAGAGTCGTACGACGAGCGTATCGACCCGGTTGGCGCTTGCGTTGGCATGAAGGGCGCACGTATTCACGGCATTGTCCGCGAGTTGCGCAACGAAAACATCGATGTAATCAACTATACAAACAACCTGTCGTTGTACATTACACGTGCACTGAGCCCGGCAAAAGTTTCCCAGATCAAGATAAACGAAGAGACAAAGAAGGCCGACGTTTACTTACAGCCAGACCAGGTGTCGCTGGCAATTGGCAAGGGTGGCTCAAACATCAAACTTGCAAGCCAGTTGACAGGTTATGAAATCGATGTCTATCGTGAGTCGGCTGACGAGGAAGATGTCGACCTTGAAGAATTTGCAGACGAAATAGACGGATGGGTTCTTGACGCACTCAAGGCTATTGGTTGCGATACCGCCAAGAGTGTTCTGGAAATCACACCAGAAGAACTTGTACGCCGTACCGACCTTGAGGAAAACACTGTCAACGACGTCATCAAGATACTCAAGGCTGAATTTGAATAACTGACAATCAACCAAGACATCAACCTTTGATAAAATAAACAAACTCAAAAGAAGCAAATGACAGATTACAAACCATTACGATTAAGCAAAATAGCACGTGACTTCAACGTAGGTGTGGGCACTGTGCTTGATTTCCTGCAGAAGAAAGGCATTTCGGCAGACGACGGACCTAACACCAAGATAGAGTATGATGTTTACAAAATCTTGTTGAAGGAGTATGCGCCTGACCTGAAAGCAAAGGAGGAATCGGAAAAGATAGAACTGAACGCAATGCGCGCTAAGAAGGAATCGATATACGCCGATGACGAGTTTGCAGAGAAAAATCCGGCAGAAAGTCCGGAGGCGAAGATGGAGAAGCCATCTGTCAAGGAAGAGTTTGTTGAGACACCAAAAGAGGAAGTCAAAGTAAAGGTTGTAGGTAAAATAGACTTGAACAAGAAGCCTGAAAAGAAACCCGAACCAGAACCAAAGAAGGAACAAACTCAGCAACAGCCAAGAGTTGAAGCACGTCGCGAGGAGCCACGTCAGCAAAGACCTGAGCCAGAACTAATCCGCACCAAGGTGGATCCGGTAAAGGATGTGAAGATTTTGGGCAAGATAGAGTTGGATTCACTTAACACAAAGACCCGTCCTGCCAAGAAATCGAAAGAGGAAAAGGCACGCGAACGCAAGGAACGCGAAAATCAGTTCAAGAAACCGCAACAGCAACAGGGACCTGTTCAGCAGAATCGTCAGGAGCGTGTTAAAAACGATGAGCCTGAATTCATCAATACAAAGGTTGACAAATTGCAAGGCCCTAACGTTGTGGGCAAGATAGACCTTGACGACCGCAGATATTCTGGCGGCGTACAGGGCGGCGACGAGTTCGGCAAGAAGAAGAAACGCAAGCGCATACAGAAAGACCGCGTCGATGTTGGCGTGCCAATGGACAACGGCAAGCAATCGGGCGGAAAGAACTTCGACAAGCACTCGCAGAAAGGGAATCCGAAGGCATCTTCGAAATTCCTGAAAAAAGAAGTAAATGAGGAAGATGTACAGAAACAGATAAAAGACACATTGGCACGCTTGACAGCGCCAAAAGGAAAGAGTAAGACCAGCCAACACCGTAGCGAGAAACGCGAGGATGTCAGGATGAAGTCTGAGGAGGAAATGGAGCGTCAAGAGGCAGAAAAGATGGTTCTGAAGGTTACCGAATTCGTATCGGTAAACGAGTTGGCGACAATGATGAACGTATCGGTCACCGAGGTTATATCCACCTGTATGAACTTGGGCCTGTTTGTGTCAATCAACCAGCGTCTGGATGCTGAGACAATGGCGCTTGTTGCCGATGAGTTCGGCTACAAGATGCAGTTTGTAAGTGCCGATTTGCTCGATTCCATAACCGAGGAAGAAGACAAGGAGGAGGATATGACATCGCGTCCGCCGATTATTACCGTGATGGGACACGTTGACCACGGCAAGACATCGTTGCTCGACCATATCCGCAATGCAAACGTGATTGCAGGCGAGGCCGGCGGCATCACCCAGCACATTGGTGCCTACAGCGTAGTGCTCAAGAACGGAAAGACAATAACATTCCTAGATACGCCAGGTCACGAGGCGTTTACCGCAATGCGTGCCCGTGGTGCACAAATCACAGACATTGTTATCATTGTGATTGCCGCTGACGACAGCATAATGCCACAGACCATTGAGGCCATCAACCACGCACAAGCGGCAGGCGTTCCTATCATTTTCGCAATAAACAAGATAGACAAGCCAGCCGCAAATCCGGAAAAAATTAAGGAGGCATTGGCAAATATGAACCTGCTTGTTGAAGAGTGGGGTGGCAAGTATCAGTCGCAAGACATATCGGCAAAGAAAGGCCTGAATGTCGACAAATTGCTTGACAAGGTGCTTCTTGAGGCAGAAATGCTCGATCTGAAGGCAAATCCAAACAAGGCTGCAACAGGAACGGTGATAGAGTCGTCGCTTGACAAGGGTAGGGGCTACGTAACAACGGTGCTCGTACAAAGCGGCACGCTCAAAGTTGGCGACATTGTCCTTGCAGGCAACTATACAGGCCACGTAAAGGCTATGTACAACGAGCGTAACGGCAAAATAGATGTTGCAGGTCCTTCAACGCCGGCAATGATATTGGGCTTGAACGGTGCTCCACAGGCAGGTGACAAGTTTAATGTCGTAAGCAGCGACAAGGAGGCTCGCGACATTGCCAACCGTCGTACACAGTTGGCGCGCGAACAGGGCTTACGCACTCAAAAGCACGTCACGCTTAACGAGTTGGGCCGCCGTATTGCAATAGGCAACTTCCAGGAACTGAACATCATTGTAAAGGCCGATGTTGACGGTTCGGCAGAGGCTTTGCAGGATTCGCTTGAAAAGTTGTCGACACCAGAAATTCAAGTCAATGTCATTCACAAGGCAGTTGGCCAGATTTCAGAGTCGGATGTTACATTGGCTGCCGCTTCAGACGCAATCATCGTCGGTTTCCAGGTGCGTCCGTCAGTAGATGCCCGCAAGTTGGCCGAGCGTGAGCAGGTTGATATCCGCATGTATTCAATCATCTACGATGCAATAAACGAGGTGAAGGACGCAATGGAAGGAATGCTTTCGCCAGAAATCAAGGAGGAAGTAATTGGCACTGTTGAGGTGCGTGAGGTCTTCAAGATTTCGAAAGTCGGCTCCATTGCAGGCTGCTTTGTCCGTGACGGTAAAGTCAAACGTACATCGAAAGTGCGTGTCATTCGCGACGGCATTGTGGTTTACACAGGCGAACTTGGCTCACTCAAACGATTCAAGGATGATGCCAAGGAAGTGCTTACCGGTATGGAGTGCGGCTTGAACATTGACAAGTACAACGACATCAAGGTTGGCGACGTTATAGAGGTTTACGAGGAAACAGAGATTAAGCGTACGCTGTAATAGTTTAGTGCCTAGAGCCTGGTGCACAGGCGTTGGAGGCATAAGAGATAATTGACAATAAAGGCAATGGACTTTGGTCTATTGCCTTTTTTTGTTTGAGTGTGGAGTTTTTCAATTACAGTTAACAATTCAGAATTCACAATTAATAATTAACAAATATTGCAATGTTGTAGAGACGGTGTGTACACCATCTTGAAATATTACATGGTAAATAATTAATGGAAAACTCACGGTAATTTATGTTAAAAGAACAGCCACTGAAAGTGGCCGACAATCATAACCGTGGGTTGAACGCAGTGAAACCTACGGATTAAAACCCTACATAAAGCCAACCTGAAAGGTTGCACTAATTGTATATTATGTATTTGCCTCACTTTTCTTTGGAGAAAAGTGACAAAAGAACTTAGCCACAGTGATGCTTCGCTGAAAAACGCTACGGAATGGTGTAAAGGCAATTGCCTTTGCAATTGATAATGGATAATTGACAATGAAATATTATTGACGCAACGTTAGTAGAGATGGTGTGCACACCGTCTATACAAAACGTTGTAAAACAATTAATTCCTGAAATATTATTGGCGATTCACGGTAATTCGTGTTAAAAAAACATTGACGCATTGCTGGTACAGACAGTGCATGCCGTCTTTACATATCTATCTATTATTCAATGACTACGACTTTCTCGTCTTCAGATTGTCCGCCTTCAAAAAACTCATCTTCGGTAATCTGCTTCAGACGGTACGCTACGTATTCCAAATGGTTTTTGTTGGCTTTGGTCTTTTCCCATTTTGAATCGACAATGACCTGCAACCATTTCTTTTCCATTTCGCGGTCTTTCAATTCGCCGTAAGCTACAACCATACTATATTGCGTTTCAAACGTGATATTGTACGCCAAACCCTTTTCGAGCATCTTGATTTGGTTGCGCAGGCAAATTTCACGCTTCACTGAATCGGCATAATATTTATGACTGTAGGCACAATAAAAATCGGCACTGATGCCATACAGTTCAGCCATTGACGCAGAATCGGCCTGGCAAAGAAGGATGCCTGTATCGACATAATCCAAAGTTTCATCGCGGTGTTCGGTGGCGATGCAAACCTTGGCCAACGATTTCACAAGCCCTACATTGCCGAACATCGACTTCTCGCAAGCCATCAACAAATAGTCGTAGGCTTTATTGGGAATCTTGCAAGCCTCATACGTCTTACCAATATAATAGCAAAGTGAGGCCGACCAGTCACCATTTTTTTCCGCATCAAGAAATAGTTCGAGGGCTCTATAAAAGTCCTTCGAAAAGTAATACGAAACACCTAACAGCTTGTTAATTATTTGATTGGTAGAGTCAATGTTATAGTATCGGTTGCCATAGTACAATGCAGAATCGACATTCTTGTCGTTGTTGAAGAATGTCATTAACTGTGATGTGGCAGTCACGTCCAAAGGGTTGATTTCCACAATCTGCTTGGCACACTCTATGATGACGGAATCTTCAACCTCCATTCGATTCAGACAATTTAACTTGAGTTGCAAATCCTGGTAAACGGCTGTGTCACGCGTCAATGTATCGATGAGCGACAAGCAGTTGTTGTATTGACCGCGCTTGAAGTAACATTGCGCCATTCTGCGCATTACTGTGTCGCTTGGTTCAACCTCATAGGCCTTCTGATACCAAAGCAACGAATTGTAGGTGTCGTTCATACGAAGGCACGAATCGCCACGGTTGACATACTTTGCCGACTCTGAATTTATGGCAGATGCATTATTGCAAAATATTGACAACAAGGTAGATATCCCAATAAATAAGATTGTTGCTTTCATAAAATTTAGGATATAAGATTATTATTCAAGGCCCGAAAAGCGAGCCTTGACATAAGACAAAATGTATTTCTAATTCTACTTAAATAATTGAACAGGAACGGTATATGAGACATTTACAGCCACACCGCGTTGTGAGCCTGGCTTCCATTTTGGCATTTTGCTCACCACGCGCAAAGCCTCATTGTCAAGTGCCACACTGCCTGAACTACGTGCAATGCTCAAATTCGCAACGTTTCCTGTTGAATCAATCACAAAAGAAACAAATGGCTTGACTTCTTCCTTATTCCCTTTGGCATCTTCTGGATAGTTTACGTTTTCAGCAATGTATTTTGCCAATGCCGTTTCTCCTCCTGGAAATTCCGGCATCTTTTCGACAATTACAAATACAACACCATCAACCGACCTTTCACTCATAGGAGCTGTAGGTGTTAAAGGGTGCTTTCCATACAACTCCTTTTTTTGACCTTCAGAAAGAAGTTGGTCAGAATATTTGTCGGGGTCTGTCCAATACTCGGCCTTGCCCCAATTCTCATAATCATTGTCAGTGGCTGGCCTTATTGTACCATTTGGCTCCTTGACACACAAAGACGGAACGTCGTTTTCGTCGTACTTGATGAATAGGATACGATGCGTATTGTCGTTCAACACTTTTTTTAAATCTTCCCTGTCGGATACATAGGTGAATTTTTCACTGTCCGTGCCATTGGTGGCTGACGATTGTGCAACTGCATTCATTGAAAGTGCTACAAACGGAAGGGCGAAAAGCGCCTTGGCCACTGCCCTGATTGATGAGTTCTTGAATGACATATTTTATGGTTTTCAGATAATAACGCTAAAAATAAACAATTATTGCCGGATTTTAAAACAAGGCCCGCCAAAAATGCGAGCCTTGGCACAATACAAAACTTTGGTTTTAATTCAATTATTTTTCCATCTCATATTCTTCCATCTCAATAATTTCAATTGGCGCAGCTGCTTCTCTTGGCAGAGAATCTGGTCGTCCTAATTCAAATTTGATTGGAATTGCATATGATACATTTACAGGAAGACCGCGTTGCATTCCTGGCTTCCATTGTGGCAACGACTTGACAACACGCATAGCCTCGTTGTCAAGACTCTCTATACCCGTACCTCTGGCTAACTCAACATCACGGACATTGCCTTCCGTATCAATTACAAATCTCACAAAAACCTTACCTTGTTCCTTTTTAGCCTTGGCATCTTCAGGATATATAACATTTTCGGCAATGAATTTCCGCAAGCCCAATTCACCATCTGGGAATTCAGGCATTTCTTCAACTATAGCAAATACTTCATCTTCGGGTATCTCCCTATTTTCCAATGGTATTGAAATGCCCGCTCCGCGGTTATCATATATTTCTTCTGCCGTTGCCAATCTGACAGTTCCGTCGGCCTCTTTTATAAGAAGCACCTCATTGCCGTCTTTATCGCGACCAATAAATTTCCCTTTTGCAAAGGAGTTGTATAATTCCTGGTCATAAGTGAACTCTGAATTACCAAAATTATTACCTTCGTCGTTTGAACAAGAAGAGTTTGCAAATGCAATCATAGCAAATGCGACTACTGGGAGGGCGTAAAGCACCTTGGCTACAGCCCAACCTGATGATTTTTTACGTGACATCATAGTTATTCGATATTTTAGTTTACTGTGATTAAAGCTGTTGGCAATTGAATACCACTTCCCGCCAGCAGCTTTTTTAATTAATAATATTTGATATTGTTTTGCATTAATGCCTGAATCAAGAACAGCCTTGTCGGCTTCGTACTCGTGAACTGTGGCCAACTCCTGGCGCATAAGCCAAATGGCAGGATTGAACCATTGCAAGCAGCAAAGGGCATCGCATACTAGCAGGTCGATGCTATGGCGATAACGGATATGCGCTTGCTCGTGAGTGAGCACTTCGTTTCTATTCTCATCATAATCAGCGCGACTGATGATAATGTACTTTATCCAACTGAATGGAGCCTGCTCGCCATCGACTATTGTCAGGACATTGCCGTTGTCGAGCTTCACACGCTCGCCGTTTCTAATCAGCTGCAAAACCCTGACTATGGAAACCAATAAGCGCAGAATGCAGACTGCAATGCCCGCAAAATAAACGAATACCGCAACCGAACGCCAGTCAATGGCCACGCTGTGTGTTTCTGCACCTCCGACAATAACCTCCTCGAGCATTATCATCGACTGCGCAATGGCGTAATTGTCACCACCTTCGGCAACCGTGCGGCTGATTGTAAGCCCGCAAAAAGGCAGGACAAACGACAGCGCCACAGATGCGAGCAGTATGATGCGGTTTACGCGCAAAAATGTCTCGCGACTCATAAACGACTTGTAAAGCAAGTAGAATGCTATCAGAAAGACAGCGACCTTGAGACCATATATAATTGATTCCATAATAGTAGTGTTTTAGGTTGTGGGCTATTTTTCTTCAATTTGTCGAATCAGTTCCTTTAGTTCGTCAACGGACAGGTCTTCTTCGCCAACCAAAGCCGAAACGGCGGTCTTGTACGAACTCTTGAAATACTTTCCGATAACGCTGCGCAATGTCTGCTTGCCGAAATCGTCGCGGCTGACAGCGGCAAAATACTGATAGGTTGGGCCGTACGACTTGTGGTCGACATAGCCTTTTGCCTCCAAAGCACGCACCATTGTTGACACTGTATTGAAGTGAGGTTTTGGTTCGGGATAGAGTTCAATCAAGTCGCGGACAAACATTGGACCATTTTCCCAAAAGAAATTCATTATCTCCTCTTCCTTCTTTGTAATCTTTTCCATAATCATCTTGTTTTTGACAATGCTAATGTAACTAAAAAAATATTACGTACAACTATTTTTTACAGTTACTCTAATATTTTTTATAGTTGACAAGTCGTTTTTCTTATATTAAGAATGCATATGTGATTGATTATCATTTAGAATTACAAAAAATAGACGTTGAATTTTATAGCCTCTCGACCAATCAAAATGTAATAAAACTACGCATTGTTGGAGGAAACGTGTCGTGCCACTGAAAGTGGCCTACAATTATAACCGTGGGTTGAACGCAGTGAAACCTACAGAATGTGTGAACACACGAGGAAACAACCTGAAAGGTTGCACTAATTGTATTTTTATGTATTTGACTCACTTTTCTTTGGAGAAAAGTGACAAAAGAACTTAGCCACCATGATGCTTCGCTGAAAAACACTACGGAATGACGTAAAGGCAATTGCCTTTGCAGATAAACACGATCTATTGCCGCCCGGTACATCGGTGCTGGTCGGTTTATCCGGCGGTGCGGACTCGATGGCACTGCTCCACTGGCTCATCCATTGTCCGGAAAGGCAATGGACGGTCAGCGCCGTCCACATCCACCACGGCATCCGTGGGGAGGAGGCGGATGCCGACGAGCGGTTCGTGCGGAAGCAATGCAACGCGTGGGGCGTTCCGCTCACCGTGCTGCGGGAGGATGTGCCGGCGCTTGCCGCCGCCGCCCACCGCGGCTTGGAGGAAACCGGGCGACAAGTGCGCTATGAGGCGTTCGAACGGGAGCGGGAGCGGTGCGGTGCCGCGGTCATCGCGACCGCGCATACCGCCTCCGACCGCGCAGAAACGGTGCTGATGCATCTGGTTCGCGGTTGCGGCATCGGCGGCTTGGCGGGCATTCCGCCGCGGCGCGGGCATATTGTGCGCCCGTTGCTGACCTGCACCCGCGAGGATGTGGAAAGGTATTGTGCTTTACACGCAATCCCGTTTGTGCAGGACAGCACCAACCGGGATATGACCTACACCCGCAATGCGATGCGTCTGCGTGCGTTGCCGATGCTGGAGGAGATCGCTCCCGCCGCGACCAAGGCGCTGTTGCGCATGGCGGATGCGGCGGCGGCGGATGACGCCTGCCTATGTGATATAGCGCGGCAAGCGTTGGATGCGGCGGCTTGCGGTGAAAACCGCTACCGCCGGGACGTTTTTTCCGCGCAGCCCCGCCCGATTGCGGTGCGGATGCTCCGGCTGGCGCTGGAGAGGGTGGATTGCCGCTCGATGGAGGAGCGACACGCCGATCTTTTGCTGGCACAGATCGCCGGAGACGGCGGCGCGGTATCGTTGCCGGAGGGATTTGCTGTAAAGGTCAATGACTGTACAGTCGAGGTTTTGCCTGAAACGGCGGTGCTCCTGCTGCAGGAGGCGTTGGCGGTCGTGCCGCCCTGCCGGTTTTCCTTCGCAAATCAACAGATTTTTCTGAATGTTGTCACAAAAGAGCAAAATGTTCATAAATTGTTCTCGAAATATGTGATAGACTATGATAAAATACAATCTGGTTTGATCGTTCGCTGTCGGCAAAGCGGCGATCGGTTGCATCCCGCCGGTCGCGGTGTCGGAAAAACGCTCAAGGAATTGTTGGCAGAAGCGTCTGTTCCGACAGGACGGCGCGCCGCTTTTCCGGTGCTGTGCGATGCCGACGGTATCGTGCTTGTGCCCGGTATCACCTGCGATGAGCGGGTGCGCACCGATGAGCATACCAAACATTTTCTTGTATGGATCACGGAGAATGAGCCACGATAAAGCGATGGCTTTTATCATAGCATAACGGATGTTTCGCCCGCTTAAACGGGCTTGGATTATCTCAGAAGGAGCGTGAAATATTGGAACCCAATCGCAATGATTCCGGCCGCGGTTTTCTCGGCACGTTGCTCATCATCGCCATTCCGCTGTTGCTTTTTGCGGGAATGTGGATGATGCTCGGCGGGCAGAATGCCGCCAAAGAGGAAGCAACCTATTCGACCTATGTTCAGCTTTTTGTGGATAATAAGGTCGAAAAATACACTCTCAATCTCGGTAGCGGCAGCTTGACGCTGACCCTGCGGGAGAAGTATCGCACCGATGTCAATAAGGACGGCAAGGTGGAGGAAAAGGAGAATACGCTGACCTATAAGGTGCCGAGCGTTTCCTATTTCCTCGATGCGATCGACCCGCTGGTATTCGAAGCCAACTCCGACGACGATCCCGCCAACGATGTCAGCTACGAGTGGAAGCCCGTCACCAATCTCGGCTGGCTGTTCAATCTCGTGTTGCCGCTGGTGCTGATGGTCGGGTCGGTGTTGCTGATCGTTTTATTTATGAAACGCTCGATGGGGTCGATGGACGGCACCGGCAAGATCCTCGGCTTCGGTAAGGCGAAGATCAAGCACGCCGACGACGATAAGCGCAAGACCACGTTTGAGGATGTGGCGGGTGCAAAGGAAGAAAAAGAGGAATTGATGGAGATCGTTGAGTTCCTCAAGTCGCCACAGCGCTTTTTGGATCTGGGTGCGCGTGTGCCGAAGGGCGTATTGCTCGTCGGCCCTCCCGGAACGGGTAAGACTCTGCTTGCGCGCGCTGTCGCGGGGGAGGCGGGGGTGCCG
>CALABN010000124.1 GCA_937885735.1 uncultured Bacteroidota bacterium
GGTTGTTTGGAATGTGCAAGTTTCCGAGAATAATGATTTTGAGTTCAAATACGATTCAAACCAAGACGATAAGGTGGCTACTTTGGTGAAATATAAAGGAAATGCCGATACTGTTTCGGTTCCAAGTGCTATTTTGGTTGATGGGACAATATATACGGTCACTCAAATTGGTGACGAAGCGTTCAGCGGTTGCGCGAGTGTGAAATCGGTAAAACTGCCATCGAGTATAAAAAGTTATGGCAAAATGGCTTTCAAGAATTGCACGGCACTTGAATTCATTTTTGTTTCCCAATCAGTTGCAAACATTGGTGAAGATGCATTCAATGGCTGCACAACTGTCACTATTGCTTGTGAGGCAGATAGCAAACCTGAAGGATGGAACAATAATTGGAACAATAACGGAGGCAGAGTTGTATGGAATGCGCAATTAAGTGAAAATAATGATTTTGAGTTTGAGTACGATTCGACTCAAGAAGGCAATTTTATAGCCCGTTTGGTAAAATACAAAGGCTATTCCGAATCGGTTTCAGTTCCGACTGTAATTATCACCGATAGCGTTGAATATACAGTTATTTATGTAAATAAAGAAGCGTTCAGCGAGAATAAGCGTATCAAAACCGTCAAACTGCCGATCACACTTCGAGGATTTGGTGAAAGAGTGTTTAAAAATTGTACGGCATTGGAGTCAATAGTCATACCCGATTCGGTTGACAGAATCAGCGAGAGTATGTTTTATGGTTGCAGCAGCCTGAAATCTGTAGGGTTCAGCCCGTCGATGGAGTATATAATGAATGGCGCATTTGAGAAATCGGGATTGGAATTTGTTGCGCTCCCCAAAACTGTTACGTCCATCTATGACTTTGCATTTGCCGAATGCGAAAATCTGAAACTGGTTTACATACCCGAAACGGTTGTAAAAAATGAGTATTACGCATTTGTCGATTGCACTAACGCTACCATTTACTGTGCCGCTGCAAAACAACCCGAAACGTGGAAAGAATTGTGGAACGAAGATGGCGGCAAGGTTGTGTGGGGACATTCTGTCCCTGCTGATTCAACGCTTGAATTAAAATTTGCAACAAAATCTGACGGTACTGCTGCAGTTGCCAGCTGCCCAAGCGAAGAATCTTCGATTGATATCCCCACAATGGTAATGATTGACAGCTCTGTTTATTTTGTAACGGGCATTGTGGACGGGGTATTCGCCGGTTGCCGGAATCTGAATAATATTAATATAGAAGAGAATAATCCTGTGCTGACATTAGTCGACAGCGTTCTGTTTGATAAGATGAATGCCGCATTATTAGCCTGTCTGGCAGTGAAAACCGGGACCTATACAATTCCAGACTGGGTTACAAGCATTAATTCTAAAGCGTTTATGAATTGTAGCAATCTGCAAACAGTTCAAATTCCAAATTCTGTTACAGAGATTGGCGCATACGCTTTTGATGGCTGTGGTGATTTAACTATTTATTGCAAAGCAAGTTCAAAGCCGTTAGGTTGGAATGATGGGTGGAATCCGGACAACTGCCAAGTAATATGGGGGAGATTTACTCCTGTCATCGAATCTGCCGCCACCGCTGTGAACATATATGCTTATGGCAATACCATTGTGGTTGAGAACGCAACGGATGAAATCAGCGTTTATGATGCAATGGGACGCCTTGTTGGTAGGGACGCGATTAATCGCGTCCGCGCAGAAATCCGCATCAACAAACCTGGCGTTTACATTGCAAAAACCGGCGCTGCGGTGAAACGGATTGTTATGAACTGATAAATTTGTAAACAACTGATAATGTGGCAGGGATGCGATTAATCGCATCCCTACTTTGTTTAAATTCTGCCAAACACGAAAGCGCTCACAAATAGATAAATCAGCAAAAACAACCAATAACATTTTCGGTCTAATGGTCAAATTTGGTGATAAATTCATTGAAAAAAATCACTAATGGTCAAATTTGGTGATAAAAGCAAATACAAGATAATATATCTTCATTCAAATCATATAGCGATGTTCGCGACTATGTTAAAAATGTATGGGCAGGTTCTAATAAAAGAAAACAAGAAATAGTTAACGAACTGTTTTCAATTTATGAAAAATATGATAAATAAAATAAGACAATTTATCGGTTTTATAGTAATTGGTTTAGTCTTTGCAACCTGTGATTCTTCTATGACTGATTATTATGATATAGCCATTTATTGTCAGGAAACTGAAATTAAAATTAAAGTTATATCAGACGAATTTTCCATAACACACAATGACGGACCGTATTATTACGATAATGCAGACTTTCTTTGGCTATATATAGGTGTTGAAGAATTTGAGTCGTCTATTTTCAATGCAAATGCAATAGTGGTGTATAAAATAGAAAATCAGCAAATTGTTGATTCAATAACATTTGACAAGACAAATTCCTCAACAAAAAATTTAATATTGTCCAAAAACTATAAATATAGGTTGGCGGAAGATTCACAAGAAGGAACTAGAGAACACCACTATTCTTATAAAATCACTGAAGAATATTTTAACTCTAATTACTATGAAAACCCATTACTCTCTCAACCTGATGATATTTTTTATTAGACAACAAATATGATTGAATTTGGATGCGCAAAGTATATGTTAAATACGTTGATACATATTGCTTAATAATCTGAACTACAGTAAATTTGATATTTATGAAAAACGCTATATGTAAGGGATTTTTATTCATCTGCAGTGCAATGTTTATTTCTGCAATTATAGCATCTTGTGTTACTGAAGAATGCGATTATTATAATATCAGCATTCATTGTAGAAAAATTAATGTAGAATTAAAATTAATATCGAAAGGAACTTCTTTAATATATAAAGGAGATTATTATTCTGATACAGACGTTTTTTTCAAATGGGAATATGAAGATGAATTTAAGCCAATCATTTTCGAATCAGACAGTCTTTATGTATATAAAATTGAAAATAAACAAATTACAGATTCGATATTGTTCGTTAAATCAAATAATTCGGGAAAGAATTTGCTACTTCCACGAAATTATAAAAAACGCCAATCAGAATCGTACAGCGGGCAACTTAAACAAACTAAGTTTATCAATATTGAATATAATTACAATATCACCGAAGATTATTTTGACTCTGACGATTATGTAAATCCATTATTAGATTAATATTTCATATAAGATTGCCTACGAGCCCCATTTTTATTCAAAAACCCTTAAAAATGCTTTGGATTTTAGCCCAATGAGTCTTACTTTTATGCGTTTGGTTTAACTGAAAAGCATTACAAATGAAACTAAAATTAAACATCAGAAAAAAAATCAGTTTATTCGTACTGGTTCCACTTTCAGCGTACATCATTTTCTTGATAATCTTCATAGGCATAAGCACTGCTAATCAAGCAGAATTTGATTCAGGACACACAAGCCGACTACTGTCAGAACGTTCGGCATGCCATGCAGAAATAGTAATCAGCGGATACCAGGCATGTCTGAACACATTGTCAAATGCTCTTTCAGTTTCCACTCCAACACTCAATGACAAACAACGCGAAACATTCAACAACGCACTCCTGAACATTTCTCAAGGCCAAAAATGCTGGGCTTTGGTTATGTCCGACTTCTACGCCGACACAAACTACAACAACGGCGAATGGCTGCTCATTCAAGCAAGCGCCAACAACACAACATCAATCAACGACAACCAAAACACCATACGCAACAAATACAAAGACATTTTAAGTTCATCCACCACCCTGTTCTCCGACCCTTACGAATTAGGTGGCAAATGGGTTATGAACATCAGTACACCAATCTACAGAGCAGGCGACATATGCGGGTTTGCTGGCAAGACTGTTGACATAAAAGATTTCGACATAATGTCACAAAAAGTTGCAAAGGCATTCAACGAAGAAGTGACAAAACACCTCATCAACAACAAAGGCATTGTGGTTTACTCAAGCATCGATGCCGACGTCAACCAGACATTCAATGCTGGCATCACCGACAGCATAAAGGCAAAAACCATAAAGGAACAGATTGTCAAAGGCGAATACATTACAAACTTGTTTGAGCAGGACGGCAAGGATATGAACACATATTTTACGCCATTGGCAGTAGGTCCTAACTGCAATTGGTCAATGGCACTGACATTCCCTGTCACAAACATCACGCACACAACATTAGAAAACATTTCCACGACAATTTTTGCCGCAATTATTGGCCTTATTCTGATGATTGGTTTGGTCCTATGGATAGCAAAAACCATTACATCACCTATTCTGAACACTACAAAAGCCTTGAAACTGCTTGCGTTGGGCGATACGGAAAGCATTGAAGAACTCGACATCAACACCAACGACGAACTAGAAGAAATGTCAGACTCACTGAATCAAGTGGTTGAAGGCATGCGCAAATCAGAATCTTTCGCACTTGAAATTGGCGAAGAAAAATTCGACAACGACTTCCACACATTAAGCGACAAAGACCGTTTAGGCGGAGCCTTGATAAAGATGCGCGACAACTTGAGCGAGAGCAAGAAGATTGAAGCCAAACGCAAGGAAGAAGAAGAACTGCGCAACTGGGCAACTGAAGGCATTGCCAAATTTGCCGAAATTCTACGCAAGGACCAGGACAACTTAAAATCGTTGAGTTACAACCTTATGTCGCACTTGGTTGATTACCTAAACGTCAATCAAGGCGCTCTGTTTGTCCTAAACAACGACAATGAAGAAGAACCCGTATTTTCATTGACTGCAGCCATTGCCTACGACCGCGACAAATACATGAACAAGGACATCCGCATTGGCGAAGGTTTGGTTGGTCGATGCGTGTACGAGCGCAAAACAATATACATCACCAAAGTTCCTGACAACTACATTCAAATAACATCTGGTTTGGGCAACGCCAATCCAAGTTGCGTACTCATTGTACCTTGCTCATTAAACGATGAGGTTTACGGCGTTATCGAGATTGCCTCATTCGAGGAACTCAAACCTCACGAAATAGAATTTGTCGAGAAACTAGGAGAAAGCATCGCTTCTACAATATCAAGCGTAAGAGTTGCCGAAAAGACAGCAAAACTATTGAAGGCCAGCCAAATCCAAAGAGAAGAACTATCTTCACAAGAAGAAGAACTAAGGCAAAATCTTGAAGAGATGCAAGCCACTCAAGAAGACTTGCGCCGCCAAATGGACGAGAATCAAGATATGAAAGACAACCTTTCAAAGGAAATAGGATTGATGAACTCGCTTATGGACAACATCAACGACTACATCTACTTCAAGGACTTGGAAGGCAAATTCATCAGAGTTTCAAAATCTTACCTCCGTCTTGCTGAAGTTGATTCATACGAAGACGTAATTGGAAAGAGCGATTTCGACTTGTGCGAAATACAGACAGAGGCTCAACGCTACTTTGACGATGAACAAAGAATCATCAAGACAAAGAAGCCTATGCTCAACCAAATTCAATGCGAACACCGTTTTGATACAACGATATATACATCAACATCAAAATATCCATTGTATGACAGTTACGGAAACGTAATCGGTACTTTTGGCCTGACATCGGAAATCACAAACTCCATACTTGCCAAAGGTCAAGCCAACAATGACGAGAACAAATAATTGAGCCACAACATTTAATAATAGAAGCAAAATGAAAATCAATCTGAACATTAAATCGAAAATCATTCTTTTCGTTTTAACACCAATCTCAGTATTCATCATATTCCTGATTCTGTTTGTAGGCATCCGCAACACAAACCGAGCAACCACAAATGCATCAAACTTGATGAAGCAAGTGGCTGAGAAACATGCAAAACAAGCAACAGCAATACTAAACAAATACGTGGCCAATGTGTACACATTGGCAAACTCATTTAGTGGCGATTATCAATTCTTGACTGACAACCAACGCGAAGTGTACGGCAACATATTGTACAACGCATCTGCAACCGACAACTACGACATGTGGGTAATTTGGAAATCGGAAGTGTACGGCGATAGCAACTATATGGACAAAGATTGGATATTATTACAACCATCTGATGGGCATTCAAAAGTAAACGACTTCACATTCGATTTTGAAAACAGGTATGGCAGTTGCCTCGAAACTTCAACAACAACTGTTTCTGCCCCATACGAATTCGAAGGTGTATGGAAGATGAACATCACCTCTCCTATTTTTCAAAACGGAGACATTTGTGGATTTGCAGGCATAACAATAAAAAACACCGAATTTGAAAGCATCACTATTGACAATACTTTTTCGGGCACACAAATCTTCGTCATCAACCAAGATGACAAATGCATATTGTCAAATGTGCAAAGTCCAATCAATGAATATTTCACATTCAGTGGCGATACAGCTAGCATCAGTTCTTTCAAGAAAATGATAGCCAATGGCGACTTTGCAACAAAAACAATGAACTTAAATGGACTGAAAACATTCACATTCATGGCTCCTGTCAAAGCCGACAAGATTAAATTTTGGGGAATAGGTGTAATGCAACCAGTAAGCATCACAACAAATGCCGAGATGCACTCTTTGTACATATCCATAATATCAGCAATTTTGGGATTGATTGTCATCTGCATAATAGTAATCTTAGTCGCACACAACATCACCAAGCCAATCACAGAGACAACAGAAGCCCTGAAATATCTGGCTCAAGGCGACACAGAAAACATCAAGACATTGACCGTAAACACAAATGATGAATTGGAAGAAATGTCGGTATCACTAAATATGGTTGTTGACGGTATGCGCAAATCCGAAACATTTGCACTGAACATTGGCGAAGGCAATTTCGACAGCGATTTCCACACATTAAGTGACAAAGACCGACTTGGCGACGCACTCATAAAAATGCGCGAAAACCTTCTTGAGAACAAAAAGTCAGAAAATGCCCGCAAAGAGGAAGAAGAACTACGCAATTGGGCAACCGAAGGCATTGCAAAATTCGCCGACATTCTCCGCAAGGACCAAAACAACATGAAGTCACTTGGCTTCAACATTATGTCGAACCTTATCGATTACCTAAAGGTAAGTCAAGGTGCCTTGTTTGTAATCAACAACGACAATGAAGACGACATTTTCTTCTCTCTTGTAACCGCCATTGCATACGGACGCGACAAATATGTAAAGAAAGACATTCGTGAAGGCGAAGGTTTGATTGGTCGTTGCATATACGAACGCAAGACTATTTACCTGACTGACGTTCCTGACAACTATATGAGAATCACATCTGGACTAGGAACGGCTAACCCAAAATGCATATTGATAGTACCTTGCACATTAAACGAAGAAATATTCGGCATAATTGAAATTGCATCATTTACCGAACTTAAGCCTTACGAAATCGACTTTGTCGAAAAACTGGGCGAAAGCATTGCTTCAACCGTGGCAAGTGTAAAAGTAACTGAAAAGACCTCTAAACTGCTTCAAGCCAGCCAGGAACAAAGTAACGAACTTACATCACGAGAGGAAGAGCTAAGGCAAAACCTTGAAGAAATGGAAGCCACACAAGAAGACCTTCACCGTCAAATGGAAGATAACCAAAGAATGAAAGACGAACTAAGCAAAGAAAAGATTCTTATGGACTCCTTGATGGACAATATTAATGACACAATCTATTTCAAAGACAAAGACAGCAAATTCATCAGAGTTTCAAAATCTTATCTTAAAATTGCAGAAGTATCGTCTTATGAAGATGTTATTGGCAAAACAGATTTCGATTTGTGTTCGAACAAAGAAGAAGCACAATTGTTCTTCGACGATGAACAACGCATAATAAAGTCGAGGAAGCCTATCATTAACCAAGTTCAAGAAGAGCACCGAAACGGATCTGTCATTTACACTTCAATATCAAAATATCCGCTTAACGATGAATATGGAAATGTGATAGGAACATTTGGTATCACAACAGACATTACTGACTCCATAAAGAAAAACTCAAACAAATAACAAAAAGGACCTTTATGGTCCTTTTTTTGCATATGAGAAATGGTAAAATAGACTTTCTAAAAGGCATACTTATATGGAGTGTGGTCTTTGGTCATTGCATCAATTCGTTATTGCAAGGTACTGGATACCACAATGAGCTACACGTTGCCTTACGGACATTTGACATGCCAATGTTTATGCTGATATCAGGGTTCCTGCTTCAAGGAAGCCTCAAAAGACATAATGTATGGCAATTACTGGCAAACCGAACAACAGGAATTGTCATCCCAGCCTTACTATGGATCGGTGTCAGCATAGTAATATGCCACCCAAACAATTACTATTTTCTTTGGGCAATATACGGAAGCACCGTAACAATGGTAATTATACAAAAAACACTAAACAACAAGCTTTTACAAATCATTTCAGTTATCATTATTACAATAGGTCTTCATACCACAAATGTTCGACTAATGAACATTCCATTTCTCCTTCCATTTTTCGCAGTTGGTTATTACTTGCCTAAACTTGAAACCAACAACAAAATAGGATTAACTACATCCCTATTATTTATTGCAATGTTATTTTTCTGGAAAACAGACTATACAATTTGGAATATAGGCGCCAATATATTTCACGAACCATCAAAAATGATACCTATAATATCATTTAGGTTTATAATTGGTTTAATTGGTATAATTGCTGTCACTTGGCTATTAAGTAAAATATACGACAAAACCACAAATGGACCATTAACACAAACAATTACAGGCATAGGAAGAGAAACACTATCTATCTATTTGATTCAATACATAATAGTCGAAGTTGGAATAAGAGAACTAATCAAGCATATTACACATAATGGAATAGGCAATCCCTTTGGACAAATAACCCAAATAACAGGATACTTAATTGCTCCTTTAATTTCATTCATCATCGTATTCTGCATATATCACGCCATCAAATATTTAAAAAAATACAAATTCAGCAAAGTGTTGTTTGGGTTCAAAATATTCTAATACGGTTTTGATGCATAATTGATATTTTTTTAGGAATTTTGCGCGATTTTTGAAACGCACATTATGTCCAACAAGAATAACGTACAGGAATTAGGCACAGCAAGCGTTGGACGCCTGTTGATACAATACTCTCTCCCTGCCATTGTGGCCACATCTGCCGCATCAATCTACAACGTTGTCGACCGAATATTCATCGGACACGGGGTTGGTCCGTTGGCAATTTCAGGATTGGCACTAACTCTGCCTCTTATGAACATTTTTGCCGCATTTGGTGCAATGATTGGAATTGGCGCATCAACAATGGTGTCAATCTATATGGGCCAAAACAACCACGAAGATGCAGTGCGCACTCTTGGCAACGCATTCATACTGAATATCATTTTGAGCATAATAACCTCAATTCTTGGCCTTATTTTCCTTGACAACATACTAATGGCAATGGGCGCGAGCCAAAACACATTGCCTTATGCACGCGAATTTATGCAGATAGCATTGATTGGCAACTTGATAGTACACGTCTATTTAGGCCTTAACCACTTGATGCGAGCATCTGGGTTCCCTATGAAATCAATGTGCATAACACTCACAACCATAGGATTCAATGTCATTCTCGCCCCCATCTACATTTTCGTGTTCAAATGGGGAATACGTGGCGCCGCACTTGCAACATTATGCAGTCAAACTGTTGGAACCACGATAGTGCTTATTCACTTTCTGAAAAAGAAGAACCCTCTACATTTTGAAAAAGGGTGCTTCAAACTGAAAGGCAAGATTGTATCCAACATCTTTTCTATCGGTCTCGCCAACTTTGTGACATTGCTGTGCACCAGCCTTGTTGTTGTGTTTCTGAACCGTAGCCTTGGCAAATACGGTGGCGACTTCGCCATTGGCGCATTCGGCATCATCAACAGTCTGCTCAATCTTGTGGCAATGATTGTTGCTGGATTCACACAAGGTATGCAACCTATTGCTGGCTACAACTTTGGCGCACGTCAATTGGACCGTGTCAAGCAAGTGTTCAAACTGACTCTTGTCTGCGGAACATTGGTGACAACATTGGGCTTTGCATTGAGCGAGATTTTCCCTCGTTTCATTGTGTCGCTATTCACCACCGACGAGCAACTCATCAGTCTTGCCACACAAGGCTTGCGAATCGCACTTGGTGTCTTCTTCATAGTTGGCATTCAAATGGTTACAAGCAATTTCTTTCAATCTATCGGACGACCAAAAATTGCAATCGTGCTTTCAATGACACGTCAACTCATCTTCTTGATTCCTATAATGTTGATTCTACCGCATCTTTGGAATTTAGGTCTTACAGGTGTGTGGATGAGTATGCCTTGCTCCGATTTCCTGTCGGCAATTGTAACTATGTGCACGCTTTGGTACTTCATCAAGGTAAAGAAGATTTTTACCAACTACGAGTATAAACTAAAGTAAATCAAAGCCGAATCACTACCGAAGCCTCGTGTCTCGAGGTTGGCAGGACTGCTACATTGGCAGGCATTTCCGCAAATGCGGACAGTGCCTTTTCAATTGTGTTGTTTTCGGCAGAAATGTGCGAAAGGAACAAATGCGACAAGTCTGGCGACGCATTGTCTCTTGCCAACTCAAATGATTGTTTGTTAGACAAATGCCCCACTTCCGAAGCGACTCTGTTTTTCAAATAATATGGATAACTGCCATTCCACAGCATATCCTCATCATAGTTTGACTCCAGAAACACGGCATTGCATTTTGAGAACTCCAACGCCACCCGCTCATCAGCAATGCCAATGTCAGTCATCACGCCAACATTCACATTGTCAATGGTTATGCGGAAACTATGCGGGTCAGAGGCATCGTGACGTTTCTTGAATGGCAACACCTTGATGCCAAACACGTCCTGCTCCGTATCGGAATAAAACTGATGCATATACATCGGCCTGTTTTTGGCGCAGGTATTGTTGAATGTCTTGATGCTGAAAAATACAGGCACCTGTAATCGCTTGCTGATGCCATAAGCGCCACAAACGTGGTCAGTGTGTTCGTGAGAGATGAACACGGCCCTCACCTTGTTGATGTCGACACTTGCCGATTCGGCCCTGTCCAACAAATTCTTGTAAGCGATTCCTGCATCAACAAGAATTGCATTACTCTCATTACCAATATAATAGCAATTACCATTACTACCCGAAGCAAGTGCACAAATCTCAACCATAAATTAAAATTGCATCAATTAACACGATGCGAATTTAATCTTCATTTTCCATTTTACCACACAACAGGTCGTACTTGACATAGACTAATTCCAATGCATCGCGCAAAGCAGTATTTATGTCGGTAATCTCGAGAAATTCTTCTTCACCCAACTCGCGACCACGCAAAACCAATTCACCAATTACTGGCAGTTTTTTACGCAACGACTCTTGTTTTTCATTGAACTTCTCCTTCAAATAATGACAGCCAGTGAATTCAAGCCTGCCCTCCTTGACGTGATACATACTGTCACCGAACATTCTGCATACAAACGGTCGCAATTCGTGATGCGCACAATGCCCACAACCTTTTTTTTCATCGACAGAGACATAGTTTACACACGGCATCTGCGAGCAATCGTCGGCATCAAGCAAGGTTTTCAGCACTTCGTCGGCAATGCCCTTGTCGAAAAAGTCGATAGCCATAGGCAACATTTCAAATACGGTTGCCTCCTTGGAATAGGCTGGGCCTGCGCAACAAGCGCCACAACCTTCCTTGCAATGGAAATCAAGGCTATCGGAAATCTTTGAAAACTTGGCATCAAGCCTGGCATATTGCGACTGCAATTTTGCAACGCCCGAAAAATGCCGAATCAACTCACTGCGTACGAACTTTTTCATACAAGATAATTTATTAAACACCTATAAATCAGTGCGGTGTTGGCAATTTAACTTGTACTGCCGTAGCGATTAAAATCGTCCGAAAAGTATGAAAATGTTGATTTATGTGTGCTGGCGCAACTATTTTTTCTTCAGAAGGATTGACTCTGCCAAAAGTGACAAAACAGACAATAGTACGAATATACGCCACAAGCCAAAATCAGAGGCATTGCGGGTGATGTCGGTGACGAATGTAGATTCGGAAGGACTGACAATTTGTGCATCAAAACCCTGTTGCTTAATCATTTGCAAGGCATCATCGTAAGAATGGTATTGTTGAATGGATTCTGTTCTGTCAAAATTCAACGACACATTGCCAACCTGCTCACCATCAGACATTACTGCACAATTGCCAGATGTCAGTTCCGACACGTTAGGATACAGGACAACACCATTTCCACTTAATCTCTTGACTGGATATGCAATGACGTCTGACTGCACAACAGACAATTTTCCTGTAACATCAGGAACACCGACCGACAACTGCATACTTGGCTTCAAAACTGAATACAAGCGACTTGTCGAGACACTTTGCAAGGCCATATTGTAGAACAACGGAACAAAAACTGGGTGCATCATCAGATTGGTATATTCTGTACTAAACGGCATAGACAAAACATAAACCTTGCCTTTGCCGAATGGATACCCAAAGCACAGATAATCACCCGATTCGGCGTCAAACAAACGTTCAATGCGCTGACGCGAATTGGCAAAAACCTTAAAATAGCCCTTATAAGTTGGCATTGAATAGTCCTTGTTTTTTTCAGCAAAGGCATCCGCGAACAGGCTGTGCTTCATATTCAAGTTGACAGCCGTACCCTCCTGCTCCTGCCAGTCACCAAAGGCTGGGCCATTTGTCGACTTCAGCAAATGATTGAAATTCTGCGCTTCAGTCGGCAACAAGACAATATGCCCTCCGTTGTCGACAAATCGGGTCAACTCATTAACCAAACCTGTTGACAATTGCGAAGGCGCATCAACTATAACAAATTGACATTCAAGTAAATCATCCTGTTTAACATTCATTGGCGAAACACGCTTGTAGCCAATGGACTTATCCGATTTAAAAAGAATGGAAAAATAATCGATTGTATTCTTGTCACTGATACACAAGACTTTGGTTTGAGGCTCAATGTTGTAACTGAAAAACAACTGATTGTCAAAGGTAATCGGATAGTCTTGAATCTCCACACGTCCATTATTCCAACCAGACTTGCCTTGCAGGAAAGTACACCTGACGTCGACCGAACTGTTGGCCCCAACTGAAAATGGCACAGTGTTTTTCATTGAGTCATTGACAAATATCTGAATACTTTGATTTGAAATATCCTCATTGCCAAAATTGCGCAACCTCACAGTAACTTCTTCAACCTTGCCCACATAAAGCCCTGGTGAACTGAACCATAGGGAATCAATGGACAAATTATTATGGATAGAATTTCGGAACGGCACCACAAACACCCGTTCACGACCACTTGGCTGAACATTTTTCAAAGTGAAAGTAGGCTTGTGCAAATCGCTGAACAAAAACGAATAGATGAACTTACTCGTATCATTTCCAACAAGTTGCTGGCGTTGCAACACATCGTCAAGAGTTGCCACGATATGCGTCGTATGCACTTTTTGCACCCATTCAATAAACTGCTCCTTGCCTACCCAACGTTGTTGTTGCGGTTCCATTTCATTGGTAATGAGCAAAAACTCCGTTTCCGTAGGGAATGCATCGGCAAGTTCGCGGGCACGCATCTTGGCCCACTCAAGCAAAACACCATACTCGCCGTTGGCATCCATACTGAAAGAATTGTCGATATACACGGCGACTCTCGGATTTTCAACAGATTGCGATTCGTTTTCAGGAACATAAGGACGAGCAAAAGCCACCACCAAAAATGCTATGACAAGCAAACGCAAAGCCAGCAACAACCAGTTACGAATAGTGGAACGTGTACGGTGCTCCAACTGCAAAGCCTTGATAAACTGTGTATTGCTAAACGGCAAAACCTTATATCTATGAAAACTGAAAAGGTGGATAATTACAGGAATGGCCAACGCCGTCAGTGCCCATAATATACCTGGATATAGAAAATGCATAGCAATACTTTTTTCCAAAGATAGAAACCGATTTACATCTATTAACTTCTTACGAAAAAAAAACACCCAACATAATGTTGAGTGTTTTATAAATTGATTCGAAAAGTCTTTCCTATTTAGCCTCAAGCGTTGACAATGCCTTTTCAATGCGAGCAAGAGTCTCCTCCTTGCCAATGAATTCGCAAATGTCGAAAATGCTTGGACCTTGGCTGATGCCCAAAATGGCGATACGCAAGGTGTTCATCAACTGGCCCATCGACAATTGGTTGTCCATAATCCACTGATGAATTGCAGGCTCGGTCTCCGATGCAGTAATCTTGTCATATTCAGCAAGTTTAGATGCCAATTTCTTCAAATTTTCGACATTCTCGGCCTTCCAGAATTTGATTACAGACTTTTCGTCGAACTCTTTTGGCGCAACAAACATATACTCTGTCAATGGAAGCAAATCCTTTGGGAATGTTGCACGTTCCTTAATCAAGGAAACGGCCTTTGATGCACGTTCCTTGGTTGTATTCACGCCAATTTCCTCAAGCATCGGCAACAAGAAATCTGCCAAAAATGCATCGTCACAATGGCGCAAATATTGGGCATTGAACCATTTAGCCTTTTCAGGATTGAAACGAGCACCAGCCTTGCTAACCTTCTCGAGCGAGAACGACGCTATCAACTCGTCCATTGAGAACAACTCCTGTTCAGTTCCAGGATTCCAGCCCAAAAGGGCAAGCATATTGATGAATGCCTGTGGAAGATAGCCGTCTTCGCGGTATCCTGACGAAACCTCTCCGTTAGGTGCCACCCAACGCAATGGGAAAACAGGGAAACCGAACTTGTCGCCGTCGCGCTTGCTCAACTTGCCTTGACCTTGTGGCTTAAGCAACAATGGCAAATGGGCAAATTCAGGTTGGGTATCGGTCCAACCAAAGGCACGGTACAGCAAATAGTGCAAAGGCAACGAAGGCAACCACTCTTCACCACGAATGACGTGAGTGATTTCCATCAAATGGTCATCGACAATGTTGGCCAAATGGTAAGTAGGCAGTTGGTCAGCCGATTTGTACAGCACTTTGTCGTCGAGAGTTGAAGTGTTTATGGTTATGTGGCCACGAATGATATCATCCATTTCCACATTCTCGTTTTCTGGCATCTTGAAGCGAACAACCCATTGGTCACCACGCTCAATGCGTTGCTTAACCTCTTCGGCCGACAACTTCAACGAGGTTTCCAACTGATTGCGTACCTGATAGTTGTATGCAAAAGTCAATCCTTTTGACTCGGCATCTTTGCGCATTGCGTCAAGCGACTCGGCAGAATCAAACGCATAATATGCATTTCCAGATTCAACCAACTGCTGTGCATATTTAAGGTAAATTTCACGGCGCTCGCTCTGACGGTATGGTGCGTGTGGTCCACCCTGTTCAACGCCTTCATCAGTCTTGATTCCGCACCATTTCAGTGCCTCAATGATATAAGCCTCGGCACCAGGCACAAAACGTTGCGAGTCGGTGTCTTCTATGCGAAGAATGAAGTCGCCACCATTCTTGCGGGCGAACAAATAGTTGTAAAGGGCGGTGCGGACTCCACCAATGTGAAGCGCTCCTGTTGGACTTGGTGCAAAGCGCACTCTAACACGTCTGTCTGTCATAACGGTACTATTTAAATGAAAAAAGCTGCTTTCAGCAGCTTTTGTAGTCGATAGGAGAATCGAACTCCTATTTAGAGATTGAGAATCTCTCGTCCTAACCGTTAGACGAATCGACCATCGGTTTCAACGGGTGCAAAAGTAGGCAAAATTTGGTTTCGTGCAATAGTTCTACAATTTTTTCCAAACAAAAAGGAACAATCCATTACGGACTGTTCCTTTAATGTTATTAGAGCATCAAGTAAATTACTTTGAATTAATCATTTCAATTATTTCCTCAACACTCTTTTTGGAATTTGGCATCACCGACTCCGGAACTGGTTTTCCTGTCGCCTTCGACGCCAAATATCTTTTGCATTCCTGAAATTTTCCTGGAACCAGACAATACATATTTCTATACGCTACCCCTGTATAGTCGTTGACCAGGACGCCCTTCACGAAAATCGGGCATTTTTCCAATCCACTACAAACATTGTTTTCCATACTTTCAAATTTTTTCTGCACCTTGTTACGATAAATGAAACAATAAGTTTCATAAAAATGATTATTCCCCAAATACAAGCGTAAATATAAGAACAATTAGTTAATCTAAACCGCTTTAGATAAACAATTTAGCATTTATTAAAGTTTTTATGGAAAATCCTCTTCAGACTTGTCAAAACCACATATAGCCTATTATTAGACCTTATTTAAAAGACATTGGTTCGTGAATAAGCCAACATACGTTTTTCAATTCACAAAAAAAGCGATTGTAATTTGATGATGCGTGCTACTTTTGCGCGCAAATAAAAGACAATGTCACAAGTTCAGGATTTCTTCAGTTACGTTTGGCACAGAGGCAAAAACTCGTGTGTCACGCTTTTCAAGTTTATGATTCCCATCTCCATCATTATCAGGTTTATACAACAATGGGGACTACTATCATACATCTGCGATTTCCTGGAACCTGTGATGCAAATTGCAGGATTGCCTGCAGAAACCGCCATTGTCTGGCTAACCACAATGGTTGTAAGCATTTACGGCGGATTCCTGACGTTGTTCAGCATTTACCCTCAAATGGAACCTATGACGGTGGCGCAAATGACAACGCTGTTTACAATGATGCTTGTCGCTCACACCTTTCCAATAGAGATTACCATTGCGCAAAAGACTGGCATAAAGGCCTGGATAATGACTGCCATTCGGTTTGTGTTTGCCATATTGCTCGGCTTTCTTATGTCGAGAATGTACAACGCTATGGGCGTTCTGCAGGAAACAGCAACCATATCCCCATTTCTGACCACATCGCAAACATCGTGGGGCGCTTGGGCTCTGAACGAAC
Source organism: uncultured Bacteroidota bacterium (assembly GCA_937885735.1). The sequence goes on from CALABN010000124.1 coordinate 16,915, forward strand.
TAAAAAACTATGCCATAATCACTTGCGTAATATTCACCTTGGTTGTTTTTCTGCATCTGCTCGACGTAACAGGCTTGATAAAATTTGTGAACAAGGTTATGGAACCTACACTTAAATGGCTTGGAATCAGCAAAAAAGTGCTACCCATAACCATTATCGGACTTACGTTGGGCATTGCCTACGGTGGCGGACTGCTGATTGAAGAGAGCAAGCAGGAAGACATCGACATAAAGGGCATATTCTACTCAATGACTCTTATGGGATTGTTTCACAGCATAATAGAAGACACCATACTGATGTTGTCAATGGGCGGGCACTGGACTGGCGTCATTGTCTTCAGGTTTTTCTACGCCTGCGCCATAACGTTCATTTTTGTAAAATGCACAAACAAGATGCCAGTTGAAAGGTTTACCCGCATCTTTATGACTAAAGCAATTTATAGAAGTTCCCTTAAAAACTGATAGTCAGTTTGACGTTGAAACGACGGCCTGTCAATGAGTTCTCAACGGCATACTGACGGTTGTTGAAATCGGTCACCCACTCGTATGACGCAACATTCTGTCGGTCAATGACATTCAGTATTTCCGCGCAAATCCACGCCTCTTTCATATAATAGAACAGGCTACTTTTAGGATAAGTCTTTTCGCTGTTTTTCAGGCTTTTGGAAAATCCCAAATCAACACGCTGATACGACTGCATACGGCCAGTGGCCATATATCGTGGCGAGTTTGGCGGACCGAAAGGCAATTTTGAGCCATAGTTGATTTGCAGATGCACCTTGTAATCTGGATTTCCTGGAAAATAATCCTGGAAGAACATACTTATGTTCAGACGCTGGTCGGTTGGACGAGGAATGTAGCCAGGATAAGTCTCGTACTGGTTTCCGTCGTCATCGGTCTTGACCCAAACATCGTTGCGGATATCCTCCTCTGTCTGCATAAGCGACAGGCTGAACCACGAATCGACACCTTTGACAAACTCACCGTTGACCTTCATATCGAGGCCGACAGCATATCCATCGGCATCATTCTGACCCGAATAAATTGTGCGCAAATTGTCAACCTGATACGATATCAAATCTGTCAAACGCTTGTAATACAGTTCGGCGACAAACTTGAACGGACGGTTCCACGCAGTGAAATTCATATCGGCGCCAGCCACAAAATGGATTGACTTTTGTGCCTTGATATCGTGGTTGATATGTCCGTCGGGCAAGCGCATCTCCTTATAAAACGGTGATTGATAATAATATCCAGCAGAAAACTTAAACAACACGTCGCGTTTCCAATTAGGCTTGTATGAAATGCTCAAACGAGGCGACACAAGCAGTTCCTTGTTGAAATCCCAATAATTGGCACGCACGCCGACAGTCAAATGCATATCGGACGAATCGAGATGAATTGAGAACACATCCTGCACATAGGCTGTCAACCTGTTTGACTCGACGTTGTTGCGAGCCCGCAGTAAATAATTCATATTTACCGAAGTGTCGGAATGAGGCAACGAGTATCCTGCGGAATCAATGCGGGTCCACTCGGAAAGATTGTCTTCAATCTGCTGATGAGTGCCTTTTACACCCCAATTAAGGAAATGGCTTTCCGCGCTCAACATTCCTCGATGCTCGACGCTGTACACATTGGCATCCAAATAGTTACGACCGTGATTCAGGAACGCGCCAATGCCAATATTGCTGACGCTGTCGCCGTAACTGCTTGCTCCAACGGCATTATCGACCTCATTTATGAAATATTCGCTCAAGATATCGAAAGTCTCGCTCTCGTGAGTGCTGAATGCCGATGCTGTAAACTTAAGGCTGAACCCGTCGTTGACCTTGAAATCGGCTGACAAGGCACCTGTATAGGTGTAAAACGCATCCTTCTCTCCGCCTTCGAAAAACATCCGCAACTCCATAGGCTGATTGTACAAGCCAAATTTTGTACGACGGTTGTGCGGTTCAAAATTGTAAACGTTGGTAGAGCAGTTCCCCAATATGCCCAACTCTATCCTGGTTGTCAAGTCATACGAAATATATGTCTGGAAATCAAGAAATTTAGGGTCATAATCGCCAGATGTTTCAAGTGAATTCAGAAGATATTTGGTGGTTTTGTACCTGAATCCTGAAATGTGGCGAAGACGGTGATTGTTGCAATCGCCGTGAAGCATAACAGAGCCACCAAAGAGGCTTCCTGAAGCCGTGCCACCCCAACCGCTCGGACGCTTGTACTTGATATCGAGCACTGACGACATCTTGTCGCCATACTTGGCATCAAAACCGCCTGCCGAAAAGAGCAACGACGACACCATATCGCTGTTGACGAAACTCAAACCTTCCTGTTCGCCAGAACGTACCAAAAACGGACGATACACTTCTATGTCGTTGACATACACAAGGTTCTCATCGTAACTACCGCCACGGACCGAATATTGAGAACTCAACTCGTTGGTTGACGCCACACCTGGCATTGTCTTGATAAGACTCTCAATGCTACCCGACGCATCAGGCAACACTGCCATAACCTTCGGATTCAAGCGTGTAAGCGTACTTTTTCTGACCTGAACATCCTCAACTGTAACCTGACTTAACTCGTGAGAAGTTGATGAAAGGGCAACATCGAGTTTACGTTGCTGACCTTCAGACAAATGAACCTCCTCCCATTGTGTCTGATAGCCAATAATTGAAAACGATACATAAATCGTCTTATCTGACTGGACATTAAGGCGATAAGAACCATTGACATCAGTGACTGTGCCTGCAACATTATCCTTGAGCACAACATTTACAAACTCAAGTGGCTCTCCCGACTGGTTGGTTACTTTGCCATAGATGCAAGTCTGCGCAAATGTCGCACTTGTAACCAAAACCAGAATTGCCAACAACAATGTTCTCACTGACGTTTTTTTTAATGAGTTGCAAAAATAATCAATTGCCCTTACTGCCTACAAACTGAAATGAAACATTTTTATTGTTGGTTGACTAAAATTTCATTGTCTTTTCTATCAATTCGCACACCTTGGCATTGAAATTATGCTCATTTATTCCTGTTACACTTTCAAGTATATTAAAAAAACGCTGGCGTTCCTTGTTCATATTGCCACTCGACAAAAGTTTGACCACGGCATCAAAACCTTGCTCCGCCTCAACCTGCTCAATAATCAATGCATTGACAAACTGCGTGATTAACAAATGTTTCTCTTTTGAATCACCGAAATTGAAACGCTCAAAATAGAGTTTCAACCAATCGGTTTCGGCATCATATTTCATATTTGCCTTGAACTTCGACTTGATTTCGTTCCAACTCATACCCCAACTTCCGCCATACACATAACCGCCACCACAAACCATATAAGAATTTACGGCATCACTTTCTATGGCCAACGATGCACGAGAATGGAACAAATCGTGAGAATCGATACCTTCATCTTTATATCTATTTGTGTAAAAATAAAATGCGACATCAGGGTATTCAAAGTCAACCATTGGCCAACTTGAGCCCACCGCATCACGTAAGTAATTAATTCCCAACAATCGAAACATCTGCATCAACGAGGTACCATTCTCACACAGAAACGCATTGGCAGGGTGAATCGCGCCAAATTTTCGGTCGAAGGACAAAGCAGTTTCCACATAACGTTCAGCCAACAATCTATCGGCATCATTGTTAAAATAGACATTTATTCCTTCACAACCGACCGTCTGCATAGCCTTCATATTCCTACTCAAAACGGACGAAAACAAGTATCTGCCTTCCAACTTTGTGGCGACAATCTCATACAACGACAACAACTGGGCGCTGACAGCATTGACAATTGAAAGTTGGACCAGGCAAGTATCAGCCGTCAAAGGCGCAATATCGACAATTGAAACGCGAACATTGGTATCTTCGACAGCTTTCTGCAATTCATCGCACAAAATCTCGAATTGTGGCATCGAACACGCTTTGTCGGCAGGAAGGCACCAAACGCCATCAAAATTTTCATCTGCCAAATCGGAACAAAAACCATTAATTCCTGCCAATAGCGCCGAACTGTCAACTGATTGTGGCACATCGACATCCAACACCAAATTGACGGCCTTTGATGAATTTGCAGAAAACATTATCAGAATTAATGCAAGCAAACGATTCATTTTTCAGATTTAAGATTAATTTAGAGGTGAGTTCTATAAATTCACCATTTGTAAAAATTGACGACTATGATAACACAGTTTCAAATCACATTGCCGAACTATCACAGAGGTTACCACTTGATAACTGGTACAATAATAAAAAATCTTCCCGAATTACCAGAGCAAGGTCTACTGCATCTTATGATTCAGCACACTTCGGCGGGATTGTCGATAAATGAGAACGCCGACCCATCGGTTCGCTCCGACTTTGAGTATTTCTTTGACAAACTGGTGCCCGAACGCGACCCTAACTACACCCACGACACTGAAGGCGACGACGATATGCCTGCTCACATCAAGGCATCAATAATTGGTCCGTCGGTGACGATTCCTATCACCAACCACCAACTGAATCTTGGCACCTGGCAAGGCATCTATCTTTGCGAATTCCGCAACTATGGCGGGAAACGCAACATTGTGGGAACCATTTACAGTTAATCATCTGGGAATCACCGATGTCCGCCGACGTGAATTGAACGCAGACGACACTGATTTAAGGTGTGTTCTTTAAATTCCCCGATTTATTTTTTTCAAATATGAATTGACATTTAATCTTTTGCGTGCTTTTGAATTTTTATCGTCATCTTGTTGACTTTCACTCAGTCACAGTGCCCGCACTGCTCCTTCATTCAAATCATCAATCTGCCTGACAAAATCTTCAAAATCACAACAAAGCAATTTATAGAACCCACCTTAACTGTTTTTCACAGATTTTTCACCATAATTCAAAGACATTAATCAAAAACACCAGTGTATGTTGACGTGGGGTGAACACTGATTGAATGGAATTTTGCAGATTGACAAGCATCAATTGCCCAATTCAAGTTGGTTTCTGACAAGGTTGTAGTACGCACCCTGTCTTGCTATGAGTTCTGCGTGGTTTCCTACCTCAAGAATCCTGCCACCACCCAATACAATTATCTGGTCGGCATTCTTGACTGTGCTCAATCGGTGGGCGACAACCACTGTAGTGCGTCCTTTGTAAAATTCCGACAGATTTTCGACAATGGCCCGCTCATTTTCCGCATCAAGCGAGTTTGTGGCCTCGTCCAAAAACAGGAATTGCGGATTCTTGTATATGGCACGCGCTATCAGCAAACGTTGTTTCTGCCCTTGACTCAAGCCTACGCCGTCACGGCCTACAAGCGTCTTATAGCCTAACGGGAGGCTTTGTATGTAATCGTGGATATTGGCCATTCTTGCCGACGCAAAAAGCCTTTCTTCATCAATATTGCCATCGGCAACGGCAATGTTTCTGGCTATTGACTCCGAAAAGATGACGCCATCCTGCATCACTACGCCACATTGCCTACGCCACCACTTCTTGCTATAGTCGTTGACATCAATACCGTCAACATTGACAACTCCCTCCGACACCTTATAGTAGCCTAACAATAGCTTTATCAGCGTTGTCTTTCCACTGCCACTTGCGCCAACAATGGCCGTAACCTTGCCATAAGGTATTGTGAAACCGACATTGTCAATTGTTTTTGACGGGCTGTGTGGGTCGTACTTGAAACTGATGTTATCGAATTGGACATCGGGTCTGCTGGTCTGGAATTGTGATATCTGGCGTGAATTGGAATCTTCATTGTCGACAACGTGAATCTCATTGATTCGCTCAAGGCTGATTTTCACATCCTGCAAGGCATAAAAGAAGTCCATAAGTTCATCGAGAGGGCTATTTAATTGACCTATAATATATTGTATAGCCAACATTGCGCCCAATGTCAATTGTCCATTAATGACAGCGGTAGCGGCCAAAACGGTGATTATTATATTTTTCACCTCATTGATGAATACAGAGCCGACCTCTTGTGTCTGCTGAATCTTGAGACTCTTCATCTGAACACCAAACAAGTCAACCTGCACCTTTTTCCACTCACGACGACGGCGTTGCTCGCAATCCTGAAGCTTCACCTCCTGCATTGCCGTGATAAACTGATATGTCTTATTGGCATTGTCAACCTCACGTTCAAACAATTCGTAATCGATGATACGACGCTTGTTCAGGAACAGGGCTATCCAACCGCCATAAGCCAACCCGAATAGCAAGAACACGAAGAATATCAATCTGTTATAAACACACAACACTGCACCAAACACTACAAAGCTCAATATTGAGAACAACACGCTAAGTGTTTGATTGGTAAGAAATTTCTCAACACGGCTATGGTCTTCCATTCGCTGAAGCAAGTCGCCAATAAGCTTTGTATCGAAAAACGACATTGGCAACTTCAGCAACTTGATGAAGAAATCGCTGACAAGCGATATGTTGATGCGCATACTTATATGCAACAAAATCCATCGACGGATAAAATCGACCACTGTACTGCTCAAAACCAGGACAAGCTGGCCAATAAGGATAAGCCACACCAACTTAACGCTACTTTGCGCAATACCGACATCGACAACCGCCTGCGTGAGGAATGGCAATATGAGTTGCAAGACACAGCCGATGAACAAGCCGAGTATAATCTTGCCGAAATATTTCCTGTAACGCTTGAAATAGCCAAGCAGGAACTTGAAGCTATGCTGTTCAGGTGCCTTTTGTGGTTCTGACTCGTAAAATTTCGGCGTGGTTTCAAGGAACAATGCCACACCACAATCCACACCATCTACCTCACAGCTCAACCACGCCTTCGAAAACTCATCTTCACTAAGCTTGATTAGCCCCTTTCCCGGGTCAGCAATATAGTATTTGTGTTTGCGGATTTTATAAAGGACAACAAAATGGTTTTGCTTCCAATGCAAGATTGCCGGCAGAGGCGCATCGGCAAGTTCCTTTAATTCAAGTTTCCCTGCAACTGGATTAAAACCCAATTTTGTGGCAGCCTCGCTTATGCCAAGCATACTGACTCCTTCAGTAGTGGCAAAGCATATCTCCGACAATTCGGCGAGTGAATACTCGCGGCCATAGTATTTGCAAACCATTTGCAGGCAAGCTATGCCACATTGCATTGAATCGTGCTGTATGAATAGGGGAAAACGTGACATTGATTTAAAAAAAGGCTGTCATAAAATATGGCAGCCAATTGGGTTATAGTAAATATCTAATGCAACCTTTCACACTGAGTTTTTTGGATTACATTTCCATTTAATATAGACTAAAACATCATTTTTTAGGTTTAGAAACCTTAAACATTTTTTTTGCTTTAATAGGGCAAGCTTCCCCACCTTTAATTTTTGACAAATCTGTCTTTACAATTTTCACATTTTTCATAATGGTAGAAATTAAATTAGTCATAGCCTACTTCACCAATATTGGTCTAGCATCGGCATATCTAGGTAAATCTTTGTGCACAGGGCGTTGCACATCAAAATCAAAAGAAAGTTAATAAAAATTCAGATTTCATCAAACTTTTTTTTAGAAAATGCTCTTGGCAAAACAACTTAAACATTATCAATAATCAAGAAACAGCTTGCGCAAGCTACCAATTCCGCATTGCATGGAATCGTGCAGTACAAATGGACGGGAACAGGACATCAGACATATCATTGAACACCCAAACGGGAAGTATCAACATCCTTGAAATCCTTGGCCTTGAAATCGTTGAATGTGTAACGGACACTAATACCGACATTCTGATTATATTGGTTTTCCTTATCCTTGTAATTCTGGCCTCCCATATTTGTAGTTACATAATACCCTTTGTAAAACAAATCATCACAAAACAAATCAATGTTCCAATGTTTATTAGGTGTCCAACTTATTCGGGCAGAAAGGGCTCCTATCGACTTCATATCAAGCAAACCTTGTGTTGTAGGGGTTTGATACCAACCTGAAATTTGGCCTTTCAAGGTTTTGGAAGCATTAAGGACGAAGTCTGTAGACATTTCAAATATGGCATACAGCTTTGATCTGTCAAAATAAACATCTTCACAATGGCCCTTTTCAAAATCGCACAAACCAGAAACAGAAAACACACTGCTGATACGAGGATTCCAATCGACAGGAACGGTTCCAACAAGACCTATAGTAGAGGAATAATCAAAATTATAATGCTTATAGAAAGCCTGCAAAGTATCATGCTGCATATAAAGCAATTGTGCAAAATGATCAGGGCTATAAATTGCCATAGCACTTATTACGTATTTGTCCTTAATCACATATTCGGTATTAAAGACATAATCAACATATGGTTTCAACTCAGGATTGCCATCAATAGACAAATACGGGTTTTCATAAACTTTTGAGTTGTTGTTGTCCCAATAAGATGGATATATCTTTTCGCCAGTAAGCGACACATTAAGACTGTTATCGTTGTCGAACCTATACATAAATGACAAATCTGGCACGGGAGTAATATTGGTCCATAGATTGAACGTATCGGCGTCAGTTTTCATATCAGATCTGGAATACTCCAATTCAAGTGAAAGATTGAAAGACGATTTATCAAATGAATGATTCCAGCCTGCATACCCAGACAACTCTACCTCCCTTTGATCGGAATTATCAACACTCATGAATCCGTCAGCATTTTCATCGTAAGAATTTTTTGTAAAAGACATATCAGCATCAATGCCATACGACAATGACCCAACAGACAGTTCATTTACATTATCAAAATAGGCACGGAAATCAGTCACTTGTTGCTTAGAATTTGTCACCATTACAGACTTGTCAGAGTCAAGCATGTCTTGTCTATCATCCATTTTATAAAACAGGAAATCAGTTCCTATTGCAAGGTCATTTTTTGTGTACTCAGCAGACACCGAATTGGTATTATCCCAACTAGGCCCCTTTAATGAGCTTTCAGTCTGCAACGAATCGACATTCAACCTTGCCGTGGTATTAACTTTATTTTTATAAAAATCACCAGAATATTGCAATTCCAACGATGCCTCATTGTTAAAATCGACCTCAAACAATGTAGTGAACAAATGAGTCTGTGCATAGGATTTTGAATTTGACAATTGACGCACAAAGAAAACCGAATCATAAACTTTATGATGAGAATCCAACTCGCTATCAGTCTTATACCTACCATTCTTATACCTGTAAGTGGAATACAGCGACCAGTTTTTCCCAGATACTGACCAGTTAGTACCGCCAATGCCTATGAACCTACAACGTTGTATAGCTTTAGCATACACATCGCCACGGAACTCAACACTATTACTTCGTTTTTTCTCAAGAACGACATTAATCGAAGGCCCTTTAACACCATAACGAGGTGGGGTATCATAAAACACCTCTATACTTTTAACTTGTGAGGCAGGCATTCCTTCAAGCAATGATTTCAATTGACTTGCAGAAATGTTTGTCTTACGACCATCAATGATAATTGCAGCTTCAGACATAGTGCCAGTCACCTTAAACTCATCGCCCTTACGCTGAATTAAAGGCACCTCAGAAATCAAATCAATGGCGGTTGTGACAGGTTTGTCTACAGCGAGCAATTTAGCATTAAACTGCATAGCGCCATTATCGGACACCTGAATCAATTTTTTTCTTTCCCTCACAACCACCTCGCCCAACTCTGTCGACTTGTCATTCAAGGTAATTGTACCTAAATCGGATACAGAATCAGCAATTGTTTTTTGCTCATAAACCAAATGACTTATCATCAACAAATAAGGAGAGACACTACTTTCCAAAACAAAACAACCCGATGTGTCGGTTGTTGTTGTCAATTGGTAAACCGAGTCAGCATTCTGCAACACAACAACTGCCGCTATGACAGGGAATCCTTCCGAATCAACAATTTTACCAGTGATTGGCTGCGAACATGCCACCATCTTAACAGAAAGTGCCAAGAAAAGGACAGCCAGCTTAAAAACATAATTCATACACCACTAAAACAACCACTAAAGCAGAATCGCAAAAAATGGATCACGATTCAAGACATACATTTCATAAAATTCAAGATTGTGACAAATATAGCAAAAAAGAGGCCAACAATAATATGGAAGCCTCTTTTTCAATAAAAAAAAATCAACAACGACTTTTACATATTCATCGTTAACATAACCATTGGCATTACATTATTGCGCTTAATACAACGCATGTATATGATCAAGAATTACGTTAGTAACATATATCTTTATGTAAATTGAGATATAATACTGGATATTTGAGACGCTGATTGAAGCTTCTTTGCTGCTGGCTTCTTTGCTGCAGGTTTCTTTACAGCAGGTTTTGTAGCACCACCTTTAACAAGGTTAAGCTCAGCTTTTGACATCATTATCATAATTCAAAAAGTTTAAAAGTTAGTATTTATGCCTACTTCACCCGCAATGGGGTCTAGCATCGGCTTGGCTAGTGTAAGGTTAGAACAAGAATGCACATAAATCATTTTACATTTACTTCTTTGCTGCTGGCTTCTTTGCTGCAGGTTTCTTTGCAGCTACAGTCTTTGTAGCACCACCTTTAACAAGGTTAAGCTCTGCTTTTGACATCATTTTCATAATTCAAAAAGTTTAAAAGTTAGTATTTACGCCTACTTCACCCACAATGGGGGCCGCACATTAAAAGAATGGATTAATATCAACCTCTACCGCCTCGCCAATCCTTCTTAGTTGGGCCATCAACAGTCGTTTTTACTGCTGGCTTCTTTGCTGGAGCCTTTCCGCCTTTGACAAGGTCAATCTCAGCTTTTGACATGATTTTCATAATTCAAAAAGTTTAAAAGTTAGCATTTACGCCTACTTCACCCGCAATGGGGTCTAGCATCGGCTTGGCTAGGTAAAATTGTATGTACTTGATTTTTACGAATGTTAAATTTATGAAACATTTATCGGCATTCAAAATTTTTACGGATTTATTTTCCGAAGAAACCAGTGTAAGTATGTAAAGATGAAGCTACATCAAGCATAAAGACAGAATGTCCGACAGAGAAAAGTATAGCAGGCTTCACTTGCGGTTAAGCACGCCTGTGTCGGAATCGCTGTTGTACTTGAATTGCCTTACAGCAGACTTGCCCGCACCCCACCCGACATTGTAAATCAGGTTGACATACAGCATATTGGCATAATCTTCAACCATTTGTGTCTTGTTTGAAGAAATAAGGTCGGAACCTATCACCTTGTTTATTTCCTTATTGCCCTTGTAAAATGGATACCTGACGGCTAAAGCCACGGTCAAGTCCTTGATTGGCTTATATGAGAATTCGCAAGCCGAAACGCCAGAATATGACTTGAGCAACTGTCCGTTGACAACTTCACGCGGTGTTTGATAAAAGGCTGAAATGCCAAATTTCCTATATGCGAAAATGACATCTGCCGAAAAGTATTTTCTTGTATGCGACCACGATTGACCTTGAAAAGCATTTGATTCGTTATTCACTGATGCATAAAACTTTAGCTTAAGCAAGTCGCTTTTAAATGGATACCAGTAAATGAACACGTCGGCTCCAAACCCATGAGATGATTCCATATTCTCAAATGACTCTTTCAGCAATCCACCAGACTGTTCGAACACAACGCCAATCTTGTCTTTTGACAAACCGAATGACGCACCTACATCACAACCAAACCACTTTTTCTCGAAATAATAGCCAAATTCGAACGTGTGTTCGTTATAAGGCGACAAGTTTGGATTTCCACAATATATGTAATTCGAATCCTTGCTATATGGCGAACTTGTAAGTTCGGAAATTGCAGGCGAATGTGTTTCTGCAACGTAGTTGATTTCAAGGCTGTTATAATCATCAAAATTGTATGAAATGTCGAGTTCCGGGCGGAACTTCAAGGATTGAAACTCCTCGTCATTGACATTGACAAACCGATTCATATTGGCACCTGCAACAACGTTGTAATCAAATTTTTCAGACAACGACCCTGACAAGCCCGAATACAAATACAAATCGTCGTTTATTGTCTTGTTATCGGCACAATCTGCGTCAACGCCCATACCTGCGGTTCCTCGGGCGCCAACCGTAATTCGGGCACTATTGAATGAGTACTCGTAAGAAAGGTCGCCGATGACTGAATACTTATCATTGTCGATATTTGTGGCTGTTGAAAAAAGCGTGTCCGACAATTTTTGTTCGGCATACTTGTACTTGTACCAACTATTGTACTTTGTTGCCACTACATTTGCAACAAATAAATGATTGTCAGATATTTGCTTATCAAAATACATATCGACCGACAATTTTTGATAACCGTCACGGTCCTCGCCTACGCCCTGCAATGTATCTTTTGAAAATGTAAAGACATTTTGGTTGATTCTATCCAAACAGTCGAATCCAACTGCTGAAAACTTTGTACTGAATGTATAATTGTCGGGGCTTGAATTGCTGAAATTGGCTGTCAACAACTGTTGCAAGTAAGTGTAATATGTAGGGAATGACACTATTTCCTTTTGATGCATCTGCTCGCCAACATAATACGAGAGAGATTCTTCGGTATGAACATCGTTGTGCTCACGGTAGCTCATATCGTACAAAACGCCAAACTGTGACTTTTTCCTATTATATCGGAAAAACAACGTGTTATTGCAAAAACCATTATTCAATGCGTTTTGAGCGTCGATGCCAATGGAACAGCCTTGCTCATCCTGCCGTGTCACTACATTGACAACCGCACCAAAGTCAAGACTTGAATAGCGTGCTGGCGGTTGGGTGTAATAATCAATCTTTTTTATGGATTTGACAGGCAACACAGACAGGTCAACTGCCGATGACGGTATGCCGTTTATCAACACCTTGACTGACTTGCCGTTAGCCAACGACACACTTTTGTCACGCACCTCTATTTGAGGAAGTTTTTCAATGGCATTCAATGCGTTGGGATACTGTTGCCTTTCGGCGACGGACAAGATATATTCCTTATGGTCGGAAAAACGCTGAACCAAATCGGCGGTGACAACCACTTCATCAATATTCTCGATTTTCTCGACAAGGCAAATTGTCAAAGGCTTGTCGTCATAAACCATAACATCTTTAGATTCAAAGGCTATATGCGACACTCGCAAATGACTTGACTGTGCATTATCAATTGAAAACAAGCCATTTGCATCAGTAACAGCCGACGACAATACATTTTCAGCCGAATCAATAACACACACAGTTGCACCAACAATTGGCTCGAAACCATTGTCTAAAACCGTTCCTTTGATAGTCTGCGAGTGAGCACAGATATCTGACAACAACAAGACAACAACGTTAAACAATGTTATTATTCCGAATCGTTTCATGTACATTCAATGCAAAACAATCATCAATACATAAACCTTGCATCATCGTAATCTGATATTTCCAAAATCTTCTGACTGTCCAAATCCTTGCCTTTGGCAAAATTCCAGGTTATTGACAGGCTCAATGCCCGATTCTTGGTTTTCAGATTTGACTTTGAACTGTTATATACCAACGATGATGAGGTTGTTTTATTGCTGAATTTGTCCTCAATAAATGGGAACAGGCACTGAACACCGAAAGTAAAATTGTTCAACTTGTAATTGATATCCACATACGAGACCTTTTCGTATCCTTCTTTTTTCAAGCCATTCAACATATGGTTGCCATACATTTGCAAGTATGAGCACGAAAAATCGCCATAACTGTATTGAGCGTTGAAATACAACGGGAAGAACCAATTGTCGACGGTTTCCGCGCCTTTAGATTCTGTAAACATCTGATACGTGGCACTTCCTTGAACAGAAAACTCGAGACACTTTATTGGCTTATACATTAAGTACAATGACGGTCCGACTTCCGAAAAATCGTGTGCATTCATTGTCAACAAGTTGATTGCGCCATTACGTTCCACATACTTTTCAAACAATTTATGGTACGTATAGTTGTAATCGACATTAAACATCAAGAAGAAACTTGAACTTGGCTGAAAAGTGTATTGAGCGGAAAGGCTGTAATTTGTGCTGTTTTCAACATCCTTGTTGCCTGAACTGTAAAAATTCTGCATTATAAGTATCTTGTTTTCACTCATCTGTTGCAGAGTCGGCATTTCAGTATACGAACTAAAATTCAGATTCACAACATTTTTACGATTCAAATAATAACCCAAATTCACCTTTGGGGTGAAAGTCCAATTTGAAAATCCGTCTTCACGACTGTCAAACGTAGCACCTAAACCAAAATCGTACATAAAGTTTCCAAATTCGGCCGTCGATTCAGCATAAAGATAATGTTTCCAAACATTTACATTGTCAACAGAATTATCCGCAAGTGTATTTTTGATTGTATTTTTCAAAAATGACCTTTGCCCTTGATAGCCAAACTCCAAAGACATCACATCATTGCTGTATGAATAATACACCTCACCCGCAAGCAATTGTTTATCAGCCTGCATATCAAGCATATCGGCAAAAACAACGGCAGAATCGACGACATTTATCTCTGTTGACAACGACTTTTGTTCATTGCTCATATTAGAATACAAGATATCGGTGGCAATGAAACTGCTTTGGGAAAAGTTTTTTGAAAAATACAAGTCGAGACTGGGATTCAGCGACTTAATACGGTCCGACTGTGAACTTTCACGGCTGAATGAATTTGTATCAACACAAAACATAGAGGTTCCAGAGCCGTCTGTCTTTGTTGTCGACTTGGCTATTGAAGCCGTCATTTGCAATGTATAATCATCGGGCAACTGATTTTGCCAAATCAAAGATGCACTGTTTTGATTTCCCCATTCGTTATATTTCTTTGAGTAATCGTATTCATAATTACTTGACTGAATATCATATTTATAAACACCTGATTCTTCATCCTTTACATCCCTATTATGATTTATGTGCGTGCCAATGTCGAAAGTGAGTTTGTTACGGCCACTTATAAGCGCGACCATTCCTCTTGCCTGCGAATACATTTGCCCTGCCCTGACATAAGCCTCGCCGACAATGCCGTTCTCTTCAGGTTTTACTTTCACATTGACAGCAACTTCCGCATCGTTTGCATATCGCAATGGTGGCACTTTATATAATTCGACACTTGTCACGTTTTTGGCGCGAATCAGTTCCAACTCCCCGTCAGAAGCCTTAACTCCATTTATCAATATCAAGATAGACTTGCCGTCAATGGTAGACAATTTGTTGTCAACGGCACTTATGTGCAATTCGGGCATCTCCTTGACCAAATCACGCGCCTCCGACGCCGACTGTATCTGTTCTGAAGTGAACGTGTACGATGACTTGTTAAGCCCGATTTTTGCCCGACTTTCAACCACATTCACCTCACCCAACATTTCCGAATCCAATTCGAGTTGAATATCGACATTGACATAATCTTCTTCGGACAAATCAACATTTCGGAAATACGGCTTATAGCCAATGCAAGTTGCCTTGACAATGTATTTTCCTTTCTCCAAATCAATTGAATAATCGCCAATTAACAATGCTTTTTTATTCTTCTTTTATTTCTTTGCTTTAT
>CALABN010000125.1 GCA_937885735.1 uncultured Bacteroidota bacterium
CCCGCACTGTCTCCTTCTTCCGTCCATAAATCTACTCGATAAAAATTCAAAAATCACTCGAAATCAATTTATAGAACCCACCTGAAGAAAAAACGTTCGATTATTGGGACGCACCTTCAACCAAATTATTAAGTTTGTCAGTTTTTAAATAATGAGGTATGAAAAAATCAATTTATTGGACACTTGTGGCAGTGGCCTATGCGCTGTTGTTATGTTACGTCTATTTTGTGATTGACCCACGGTGTTACAATATTTTCCAGCAACCAGGTTTTGTCTTGACATCAGAGTTCTTTTCTACACACGTTGTCGACCCAGGTGGACTAGCCGTTTATCTTTCATTGTTCGTTGAGCAGTTTTCAATGTTCCGTTTTTGGGGAGCGTTGTTCCTTGTAATTGAACTTTTTCTCACATCGTGGCTGATTGTCAGGGTTGTCAAAAAACTGTTTAATGCCAGCGATATTGCATCTGTTATCGCCTGGCTGATGCCAGTGGCCATTTCGGTGGTAGTCTGGTCCGACATCAAGTACCCGTTCGCGTTAAATATGCAGGTGTTGCTATTGGCCAGTGTTGTAAATCTTTGGCTGTTTTTTGTCGGCAAGAGGATTCATCCATATCTCACTTTGTTGTTTTCCGTGTTGCTGTACCATATAAGCGGACCTGTATCACTGTATGTGTTTGTTGCAGTGAATGTCATTGTGCTTGCATACGAACGTAAAAAGGACAATTTGCTCAACACGGCCATATCGGCTACGGTGGCGTTGGTATATCCATTCATAATGTACAGGTTTGTCTTGCCAGTGTCGTTTGAGCATGCATTATATGCGATAATACCACAGCAACAGAAATTCATCTGCTTTGGAACTGCGCCAAGAATGGCGTTTATGTTGTTGGCGTTGCCAGTATCAATGTTGATATGCATTGTTTTTCAAAAACTATCTTTAAAGAGACAATTGGTTTGTTCAGGACTTGTCATTTTGGCATTGATATGTGGAGTCGCAATGTTTGTCAAGAAATATGACGACAAGACTGAACGGTTGGCATTCCGTTTCGCTGTTGCAGCATACGAGCACGACTGGAATTACATATTGAATCATTATCGTGAAGGTCAGTATTACGAAAGGCACATCAACTTCTATTATAACCTTGCTTTGGCAGAAACCGGGCAAATGGGTGATAAAATGTTCTCATATCCTCAGTTTATGGGAATGGAAGGTTTGTTCCTCGATGAACCATTGGCTGGCATTGAATGCTATCCAACATCTTCCCTATATAGAGAAATAGGGCTTATTACCAATTCCTTGCATTTTGCATTTGAGGCACATATGTCATTCCTTGAGAGTCATTATGTAATGCGTATGATTATCGACGATTTGATAATCCTTAAGGATTATGTTAATGCCCGAAAGTATTTGGAAAAATATAGCAATGAAATGTTTTCTAAATCATTTGTTGCTGATAGAAAGGATTATATGGATGGAATCCGTTATACAAAATTAGATGCTGATGAAGTTGATTTGATAAGAAAGAATCATCCCAAATACGATTTCTATTTGAAAAACGTTCAGAATGATATGTTGTATATGCTGGATGTTAATAAAGACAATTATTTGAGCAATCAGTATCTTGCCGCAAGTGCATTGTTAAACAATGATTTGAACCTTTTTGTCGATTTGCTCATAACTGGTACTTGCAAGGTTGATCCTAATAATATGCCAAGGGCCTATCAGGAGGCGCTCGTCTTATATTGGTCAACTTCTGAAAATGTCAAGGAAAAATCATATGATTTCAAGGTCCAGCCGTTCTTTAATGATTCGTTTAAGAAATTTTCTGACATAATGTCTTCGTCTGAACCTGACAAGTACAGGCTTGTCGCTCAAAATTTTTCCGGCTCATATTGGAAATATTATGTGTTTGACAATCCAGTAAATAAGCAAACTAAAAAATAATTGATTTTACGCCTATAATTATGAATAGATTACTATATGTCATTGCGATTGCATTTCTTGTGACGTCATGCACAAGTATCGATTGTAAAAACGAAAGCAGTTCACAGCCTCGCATTTTCCCCGATTATACTGACATTGTGATACCTGTCAATATCGCCCCTTTAAATTTCAAGGCTGAATCGGGTCAGAAGTTGCTTTCTGTTGAGGTGAAAACAAAATCCGAGACTCTGGACTTTAACTGCTCTGACGGAAAGATGATATGGAACAAGCGCCAATGGCGCAGATTGTTGAGGAAGAATGTAGGCGATACATTGAATTATACATTGGTTGTTGCCGATTCTGTTGGCCAGCCAGTAAAGTATGCGCCATTCTACCAAGTCGTTTCGCCTGATAGCATTGATTCTTATTTGGTCTATCGTTTGATAGGTACAGGCTATGTCTTGTGGGACCAAATGGGCATTTACGAACGCAATTTGGAGAATTTCAAGCAAAAGCCAATCATTGAAAATGTAAATGTCGACGACGCATGTATGAATTGTCATTCGTTCAGTTCTCAAAATCCAAACACATTTTTGTTGCATACCCGCAAATTTAATGGTGGCACGACTATCCTTTTTGACGGCAAATTGCAGAAATACAACACAAAGACCGACATTTCAATGTCTGCAGGCGTTTATCCCTCGTGGAATCCAAATGGTTATTTGATCGCAATGTCAACTAATATTATTTATCAGCGTTTTCACAATAATTATACGAAACGTATATATGTCTATGACGATAAGTCAGATATAGTTGTTTTGAATATGAAGACTGAAACGCTCACCACTTGTCCGCAGTTGTCAACCAAGGATATGGAGAATTTTCCCGTTTGGGCGCCAGACGGCCGTACTCTCTACTACATTAGTGCGCCAACTCGAAAAGATGAAGACATAGAACAATTTGACAAGAATGTCCGTTACAGCCTTTTGCGTATCATTTATGACGAGGCTACCAATTCATGGAGTTCCGTCGACACTATTTTGCGTGCCAATGACGTAGGTGGAAGTATCACATATCCAAAACCATCGCCCGACGGCAGATACCTGGCTTATACCATTGCCGACAGAGGCTACTTTACACCTTACAACAGAGAATCTCAGTTATGCCTGCTCGATTTGCAAACTATGGAGACAACCATTCAGCCTAATGTCAACAGTGACTGTTCTGAAAGCAATCACGGTTGGTCGCACAACGGCAAGTGGCTTGTCGTAGGCAGCAAGTATCCTGACAATATGTTTACAAAGCCATATTTTGCGCATTTCGACGGCAACGGACATTTCGACAAGCGCTTCCTCTTGCCTCAAGAAGATCCTGATTTCTACGACAACTTTATTTTAAACTATAACAATTCTGATTTTATCACAGGCGAGGTTGCAGTTTCGTCCATTCAGTTGCGCAATGTAATCAAGTCCGAACCAGTCCAGGTCAAGGCCGACCCTTCTGTCGACATCGACGGCCTGTCTGGTGCAACAGCAAAAAAATAGCAGATGAATCCACAGATAGACAAAATGTCGCCCTTCATTGTCATGGAGGTGCTCGAGCGTGCCAACGAACTGCAACGGCAAGGCATTGACGTTATTCATCTTGAGGTCGGCGAACCCGATTTCAAAGTTCCGCAATGTGTCAATGATGCCACTGTCAGTGCCTTGAAAAAGTCGCAGACTCATTATACTCACTCGCTAGGCGATTTCGATTTGCGGCAGGCAATAGCCGACTTCCATTACAAGGAATATGGCGTGATTGTCGATCCGAATTGCATCGTCGTTACAAGTGGCTCATCGCCAGCCATTTTGTTGGCGCTTATGGTATTGTGCGAGGCTGGGGGCGAAGTTATCGTGTCAAACCCAGGATACGCTTGCTATAGCAATTTCATATTGGCTTGCAACGGCGTGCCTGTCGAAGTTCCGTTGAAGGCTGAGACAGGATTCCAGTTCGATGTTGAGGCTGTCAGGCGTGCCATTACCCCAAAAACACGTGCCATTTTCATCAATTCGCCAATGAACCCTACTGGCACATTGCTCAGCGAGGAAGTGCTGAGGCAAATGGCCTCTCTCGACGTGCCAATCCTTTCCGATGAGATTTATCACGGTTTGGTTTACAACGGCAAGGCACATTCCATACTTGAATACACCAATCAGGCCTTTGTGCTGAACGGCTTCAGCAAACGGTTCGCAATGACAGGCTTACGTTTAGGGTATCTTATTGCACCACAGCAGTATATGCGTTCGTTGCAAATCCTTCAGCAAAACCTGTTCATTTGTGCGCCAAGTCTTGCTCAGCAGGCAGGAATATCGGCAATGCAAAATGCTGAAAGCGAGGTTGATGCCATGCGTAATACATACAACGAGCGCCGGCTTTACATGATAGCGCGTTTGCGCGATATGGGATTCACCATTCACACTGAACCGCAGGGCGCATTCTATATTTTTGCCGATGCCCGTAGATTCACGTCCGATTCCTACAAGTTTGCTTTCGACATTTTGGAAAAGGCCCATGTGGGAGTGACACCAGGCACCGATTTTGGCACCAATGGCGAAGGATTTATCCGTTTCTCTTACGCCAATTCTTTGGAAAACATCAAGAAAGGCCTTGACCGTTTGCAAAAATATTTGGCATGCGTAGAGTAATCTGCGATTTGGCAGAATTCACTTTTTTAGTGTCCAATAGTATGGTTGTTTTACTTGTCTTAGATTGAGGCTTTTGTAAAACACATATTTCAATGAAAAACGTATATTTGTAGTGAGAGTCGTGCATGTCGGAACACCTTGTTCTGCGGCGGCTCTTTTTTTATGGCTCTGTTATACAGTAAAGGTTGAATGTGCCGTCTTTATACTTACCTAATTTTACTCTGAACAGGAAAACTCTTAATTCCAATTCGTAAACGTGCATCTCTTCAAATAACACTTTTCTCTTGTAATAGACATTTTTAGGATTGTTGTGTCCCAAATCAATTGCTTCTATTGGTAATTCTTTGAGATTATCTACATATTTATTGAGATTTCTTGCTATTTCTTGTTTGAGAAAATATGAGGTTTCAGTTTTCGCGTCTTTGGTTTTACTTGTCTTAGATTGAGGCTTTTGTAAAACCAATAGCAGTTTCAAGACGATAGTTAAGTAATAGTTTATGGATGTTCAATGGTACGTAAAAAACATTCCTGCATACTGCCTGGCAACTCTTTTGCAATGGCGATAGCGTCTTTGTTGTTACCTCTGTTGTGCAGTAAATATGCAATGTCACTTAATGCTGTTTGCTCATCAACTACAGTAAGGTATTTTTCTTTGTCAAGACCACCTCTAATGGCTTGATATTCATCAATTGTGACGCCATAATCGAAAATTGTCTTAAAATTTGCCATATCAGGATTTTTATTGAATATACGAAAAATAAAGTTATTGGTTACACGCCACCACAAGCGCCAATACAGCAATGGCCACCGCTATGGCAGAGCTGACTGCGCCAACGGCCACCCAGTTGATGGGGTTGCGCAGGTTGGGGTTCTCTACGATGTATGCCGAACCGTTCTCGGTGATGTGAACAAGTAGCGGGTTGTCTTTCCCTTCTGTTTTACTTGTCTTAGATTGAGGCTTTTGTAAAACAAAAACAGCCTGTCGAATGGGCAGGCTGCGTGTTATTTGTTATGATGTTCTTTATCCCAATACCATTGATGTGATACTATTCCTACAAAAGCCAGAAAGCCGAGAACAAAGAAGGCAACTGAAACTATAATGAATACGGTTTTTAATATAAAAATAAATATTCCTGACATAACCTAAGTTTTACTTGTCTTAGATTGAGGCTTTTGTAAAACGGGCAGGCTGCGTGTTTTATTTGTTATGATGCTCTTTATTAGAAACCATCGTTTTTCCCGTCAAGCCAATCGGAAAAACGGTCAGGTTCAAAATTAGCATCCTTAAATTCAACAAACATAGCCCAACATAAAAAGGCCATTACGACTATTATTGATATTACCTGTAAGTACAACATATCTTTTTTTTTCATAAACATACGAAAAAATGGCACAAGGTGTTACATTTCCGATAAAAATATCTGCGAACAGGTTTTACTTGTCTTAGATTGAGGCTTTTGTAAAACGATAGAGCCCATTTTTTTGTTCAATATCTGTTATTGGATTTTTCATATTAAAATATTTTGTATGTTTGTGATGTCATTCGATTGACGGGTGCAAGTGCTGCGGTGCTTGCACGGATGGTTAACTTTATAGGGTTAACCATTTTTTTATATCTTTAATGAATGTACCTTTTTCGTATCTAGTTCTATCAACAATTAGATAACTGTCGCTTTCAATCATTACGCAAATTTTTTGTAAAGACGGGTTGTATTTAAAGGCGTTTTTAACTCCCAAAACAACAAGGTTGTTTCCATAGGTTTTGTTGTTTTATTTGTCTTAGATTGATTTTGTAAAACTAAAGTGGCTAACAATTATACGCGACAGCCACGATGCAACCTTTTATAAAGAACAGATTTGCAAAAATGACTTTATAATAAAACAGGAAGACTTTAAATAAGTCTTCCTGAGTCGGGGTACAAAGCCAATAGGCTTATAACCACTACAAATATAAAACAATTCCCAATATGTTCTACCCAATAGATGAATTTTGCGGTGAGTGCTACAGTGGCTTTGCCTGGTTCGGCAAACTGAAAGTCAAGCGCGACAATCAGGTGGTTGTGTTTTACTTGTCTTAGATTGAGGCTTTTGTAAAACTTAAGACAGAAGCAATAAGATATGAAAAAGAAGGCAAATACTATGTATACGAGAAACCGTATTCTATAAAAAAGAAGAAAGGCGACTAAGCCGCTTAAACAAGGTGCGAAATGCTCCCACGCAGACCTTAATCGTCTTCCACTACAAATATACATTTTAATTCAACATTCAAAACAAGAAACTTACAGATGGAAAAAATGAGAATCACATTCAAAAAAAAATAACCAATTGGCTACAGTTTTACTTGTCTTAGATTGAGGCTTTTGTAAAACGATAATGCCTTGCTTGTCTCAATGCCGTTGGTTAGATTTTTTATTTGCCTCATAGTGTGATGTATTAAAATTATTTTGTATGTTTGCAATAACGATTCTGCGGATTCGTTGATTCAGGTAGCCCAATTCATTTGGGCTATTCTGCTTTATATAGCAACCTTAATTGGTATCCTTCCTTAATCCATATTTCACTAATTTGTTCATTGCGACCTTTTATGCTTCTTATCATATAACCATCTGTTAATCCAGGTTGTTCTGTTTTATTTGTCTTAGATTGAGGCTTTTGTAAAACCATTAGCTGGGACAATTTGCATGGTAGGTGCGATTGTTTTGTTGACACTAAGGCAGATATGTTAAAATCACCGCAAGTGTTTCTTCCATATTAAAATATTTTGTAGGTTTGTGATGTCATTCGATTGACGGTTTAGGATTATTTGCCACGGCTAGTTTCGCGAGGGATAATCCTTTTTTTATTCTCTCAACCATTTGTTTTACTTGTCTTAGATTGAGGCTTTTGTAAAACTTTACAGACTTTCAACAATAGTCGGGACCATTTGTTTGGTAGGTGCCATTGTTTTGTTGACAGTAAGGCAGATAATGCCTTGCTTGTCTCAATGCCGTTGGTTAGATTTTTTATTTGCCTCATAGTGTGATGTATTAAAATTATTTTGTATGTTTGTAATGTCGATTCTACGGATTCGGCGTTTCAGGTAGCCCAATTCTTTGGGCTATTCTGCTTTATATAGTAGCCTTAAGTTTTACTTGTCTTAGATTGAGGCTTTTGTAAAACCTTATTTCTTCAGACATATTGTAACTTTTTTTTATTATTTTCGTTATAGAAATAAAACATCAACACTATGTTAGTGAACATATTAGTACATATTGTTGCCTGGACATTAATCATAACATGTGTCGTAGGCATTCCTTTGGCAATAATCGGTCTGCTTATTATGACTTTCGATAAAGACAAATAACACACAGCCTGCCTACCCGACAGGCTGTTTTTTTTATTTCCCTTCCAGTTCGTCCTGTAATTCCTGATACACAGTCTCAACAGCATTGGCAATGGCAATCATTGACATTACGTTATTGCTATGGATGTTGTATTGAGGGGTTTGGGTTTTACTTGTCTTAGATTGTTTTTTTTGTATTACGGGCTCGCTTTTTCCTCTTGTTGGAATAATCGTAATTGATGTTAATATATTTATTTGAAATATAACAAAATAAAAACCGCGGTAATCTGTTGTGTCTTTTGTTACATGAGTTCTTTTCGCATTAGCGGACAACAGTGATAAAAAAAAGTGAATTTTGGTGTCTTGCCTAAACAAATTATTAATTTTGCAATCTTATGCCCCGTTAACGATAACGGAGTGCCATAATCGTAATTTATAGTAAGTGAATAGTTAACAGAAAACATCGTAATTTTTTAAATCATAAAAAGATGGCAAAAGAGAAAAAATTCATCACTTGTGATGGTAACCAGGCCGCAGCACATATCGCGTATATGTTCTCAGAAGTTGCAGCCATTTACCCAATCACACCATCATCGCCAATGGCTGAAAACGTTGACGAGTGGGCAGCTCAAGGCCGTAAGAATATCTTCGGTGAGACAGTATTAGTTCAGGAAATGCAATCTGAAGGCGGTGCCGCTGGTGCTGTCCACGGTTCACTTCAGGCTGGCGCACTTACAACTACATTCACAGCATCGCAAGGTTTGTTGCTGATGATACCTAATATGTACAAGATTGCAGGTGAACTGATACCGTCAGTATTCCATGTATCTGCACGTACTTTGGCATCTCACGCACTTTGTATCTTTGGCGATCATCAAGACGTCATGGCTTGTCGCCAGACTGGTTTCGCCATGTTGGCTGAAGGCTCTGTTCAGGAAGTTATGGACATCGCTGGTGTTGCACATTTGGCAACTCTTAAGAGCCGTGTTCCATTCCTTAACTTCTTCGACGGTTTCCGTACATCACACGAATATCAGAAGATTGAGGAGATGG
>CALABN010000126.1 GCA_937885735.1 uncultured Bacteroidota bacterium
ACTCAAATCTGTACTTAATGACACTTCAACATAGATATGCTATTCCTGCTCCGTCGCCTTGATGTTGATCTTCGGCTTTACGAAATACAGAATATCCACCGTCGGCTCAATCAACCTCACGATTTCATCCATAGGCTTGTAGGCCATAGGAGCCTCGTCAATGGTGTCGAGCGTTGCCGTTGTGGTGTAGATGCCCGCCATTTCAGACTTGAAATCTTCAAGATTCAGGCTCTTTCGTGCTTGCGAGCGACTGAGAATACGTCCTGCCCCGTGTGGCGCCGAGTAATTCCAATCCTCGTTGCCTTTGCCAATGCATATCAGGCTGCCGTCGCGCATGTTGATTGGAATAAGCAGTTTCTTCCCCTTTTGCGCGCTTACCGCTCCCTTGCGAAGAATCATGTTGTCCAGGTCGATGTAGTTGTGAATGGTGGTGAACTGGTCGGCAATATCCGAACTCTTCACATGCATGCACCTCAAAATGACGTCGACCATGGCCTTGCGGTTAAGCATTGCAAAATGTTGCAAGATGCCCATGTCGTTGAGATAGTCGTCGAAAAGGTAACCGCTGACATAGGCAAGCTCCTTTGGAATGTCCGTCAGCACCTGCGACATCATCGCGTTTTTACGCTCCAGGATTTCCTTTTCACGACCTTCAGCCTTCATCTGCTCTATCATTGCCCAAATGTCAGACTGTCGGTTGCCGTTGAGTTGCTTCCAAGCCTCTTCCTGATAATAGTTTGCTATTTCCAAACCTGCGTGGCGACTGCCAGAGTGAACCACCAAATAGAGATTGCCTTCCGTGTCGCGGTCGGCTTCAATAAAGTGGTTGCCGCCTCCAAGTGTGCCAAGACTGTGCTTTGCCTTGTTCTTGTTGCATTTTCCACGTAGTCCGTCCCAGTTTACTTCGTCAACCAGTTCGTGCTGTGACTGGCGTATGTCGAAGCCCGAAGGAATATTGCACTTTATTATCTCGTCAAGCCAGGCTGGATTGAATGTCTGGCTGAACTCAGAATCGGCCTTGAACATTACAGTCTCCATGCCACAGCCAATATCGACACCCACAAGGTTAGGGACAATCTTATCCGTAATGGTCATTGTAGTGCCTATGGTGCAACCTGCGCCCGCATGAACGTCTGGCATCATTCTAATCCTTGCCCCCGAGACAAACTCCTGGTTGCATAGCGATTCAATCTGTTTGATAGAACCTTCATCGACATTGTCAGTGAAGATTTTTGCCGTATTGTATTTTCCAGTCACATCTTTCATAGTTGTAAATATAAACGTCACAAGTCAAGTCAAGAAAAGAATAGCCAGAATTTCGCGAAGACGAAAATGCAGGCCAAGACCACCTTACGCGCAAAGGCAAGAACCTAGAACGTTTTTTGCGTAGGTGAAATTTCTCAAATTAGTTTTGAAAACTATTCAATACAAGTATGACTTACTCAAATATGCAGGAACATTCCGTTCCTGCACCATATATGCACGTAAATGCACGATTCCTTTTCACCTGGCATCCAGTTCTCGCAAGTCGGGCTCAAGACCAATGTCCTGGCGCCCAGAGCCTTGATTCGTGACGTTATGGTTGACTATTTTTTACCCAATGAGTTCAGATACACATAAACATCCTTCAATATTTCAGGAACAACTATCTTCATCTTGTTGAGTTCGGCCCGACGTTCGGTCTTTTCCTTTTCAAATTGATTCATGTGCATTTTGCGCAAGTCTTGAGAATCCTTCATTTTCCCTTCCCATTCATGGCGTGCCTTTATGTTGAATTCATCGGCGGAGGTCTTCAAGCGCGACTTTATCGTGTTAAGATGCTTTTCAGCTTCGCGCTGTTCGTTTTGTAGCGAGAGGAACATATTCTCGACCTTTTCGCTGTCGGCAACCACATTGTAGCGTGTCAATGTCAGTTCCGAACCTGAACCCTTGACGTCGGTTGGGTGCAGTTTGCGGTATTGCAACTGCTTGCGGGCATTGCTGATTGGCGAGTCCTTGTGAATCAGTTTGCCATACGATGATGCAACAGCTTCATACATTAGCATTGTAAACCGTTCGCCTGCAGTAAGTTCATCGAGAAAATCATTTTCATCTTTATTCTCAACCTTGAATCTGTTGACTTCCTTTAAGTTGTTGCGCTCAAGCCATTCGTCCAAAGTTTCATTGTTGATTTCCTCCAATGCATCCTCCTTTGCCTTGATAGCCTCGCGCATCCATGCGCAGAAGGTGTTGTAGCGTGCTATTTCGCGTATTTTCTCACTTATGTTTTCAAGGTCGAAATTTGCCTTCTCAAAGTCGAGACCTTCAGGGCACAAAGGTGTAACGATACGTGAATCTACAAACGAGATGTTGTCGAGTTCGAGCTTCTTTTCCTGGATAACCTCCTGTGCCAGATTTGCAAGGTAATTGGCGCTTGTTGCGGTAATGCCTTCTTCATTTGTCAAAAATACACTTTTCATAGCCTTATACATTTATATGTTATACAACCGTCGCATCTGACGACACTCTGTCTGTCGTGTCTTTCAGTTTGACAATGCAAAGGTGTGGAGGCACATACGCAGTCTTTTTGCGTAACTGAAAATATTTTTCGGTTTTTTTCAATTTTTTCGCGACTACGCAAATAGATTGCGTAGAAGTTCAGTAATTTTGGATTGTGACTTTAAAAAACAGCATTATGCCAGCTAACAAGAACGCACTAATCCGATACAAGACAATTGACAACTGCCTGCGAAATCCATACCGACTTTGGACATTGGAAGACCTGGTGGATGCGTGCAGTGATGCGCTTTACGAAATGGAAGGCATCGACAAGGGAGTGTCAGTACGCACCGTACAGAGCGACATTCAGATGATGCGTTCGGACAAGTTGGGGTACAACGCGCCAATAGAGGTATACGACCACAAATACTATCGCTACAGCGACAGGGACTACAGCATAACAAACATGCCGTTGTCGCAAAACGACTACGAGGTATTGCAGGAAGCCGTTGACATGCTCCGCCACCTTGAGGATTTCAGCCAGTTCGGCGAAATGAGCGATGTCGTGAGCCGTCTTCAAGACAAGTTGGCCATTGGCAGGCACAACCGCAAGCCTATTGTCAACTTCGACAAAGTGCCCGACCTTAAAGGCCTGCGCCTGCTAAATCCTCTTTACAACTATATAGCGACAAAACAGACATTGCGCATAATGTACCAGTCGTTCAATGCCACTGAACCTACCGAATTCGTGATTTTCCCATATCTGCTTAAGGAATTCCGCAACCGTTGGTTTGTGTTTGGCTCCAGGGCTTCCGACATGTTGCTGTTCAACCTTTCGCTTGACAGAATAATCAGCATTGAACCTTGCAACACGCCTTTCAAGGAAAACCAGGATTTTGATTCGGAGCACTTCTTCGACGACGTGATTGGCGTGAGCAAGAACATCAAGGCAACGCCACGCAAGGTGAAGTTTTGGGTGTCGAAAGAGCAAAGCAAGTACGTCATGACAAAGCCCATACACCCGTCACAGAAACTAGTACGCACGAACGAGGACGGCAGTTGCGTGTTTCACATCAACGTAGTCATAAACTTTGAGATGTTCTCTGTTTTCATGAGCTACGGACCAGGGGTGAGAATCACCTACCCCCGCTATGCGGTTAATTACATGAAGGACAAAATTTCCGAAGCATTGGCTCAATATAACGATGCCGGCACAAATGCCAATACAGTCAAACCTGCCTTGTAGATTTGAGGGACAAGGAGTCTGTGCTTGTAAAGGGCGTCATCGAGGCTCATTGGCAGAATCACTCCTCAAACTTTATCATATCCGCCAACTGCAAGAAGTAGTCATTCGACCATATATCAAGTTCTTTTGCTTGCTGTTGGCTGATGTATGGTAACACGTCATGCTTCACATTGTTGATGTCAGCCGAGCCGAGCTTCACACGTAGTAGTTCCATGAATTGCCCCTTACTGACATCTTCTCCGCTAAACTCTTTGATTCGTGCTTGCAAATGCTTGAAGTCAAGTGGAATATTGTTGCGCACATACCACTCAAAGTCATACCAGTCACGACCCTTGATGCGGCGTTGCCAAGCGCGATAAACCAAAACGTGCATTTTGCCGGCAAACAAATCGGGCAAGGTGAAGCAACGTACCGAAAACGAATAAGGCTGATTCAGCAGTTTTTGCTCGGTATTAAAACAAAGTGGTGGGTCGGTGTCAAGTTCAATTTTTACCTTCATCATCTTGCGTGTTTGAAACTTAATGTCGTATGCTTCAGTGTTCTCCTTCAGGAAAGCCGATTCTACCCTACCGAAAGTCTTTTTGTCTTTCTTGTCAATTTCGACATCAAGACCGACATAATGAAACTCGTCAATGATGGCCGAAAAATAGTTTTCCAAATGGATGCTGTCGTTTTTCTCGGTCAACGAAAAATCCATGTCTTCGGAATAGCGGTTCAAACCGTGGAAAATGCGCAGGCAAGTTCCTCCGTAAAAAGCGGCATGGTCGAAAAA
>CALABN010000127.1 GCA_937885735.1 uncultured Bacteroidota bacterium
TAATGCTAGTCAACATGGCATTCGGCGATAAATACGCTACTATGCTTGATGGCGTTCAAACTTACGCTATCATTTCTGGTGTCTTTATTCTCCTCTATAACGGCAAAAGAGGATACAGTTCAAAATGGTTTAAAGTGGCATATTATTTGTATTATCCACTTCACATAGGTATAATTTCATTATTCTTTTTATAGGAGGCAACCTATGATTATCCATATTAAATCTTACGACGAATTCAAAGAATGTATTTCGTCATCATCTTGTTTTGTTGATTTCTACACTTCTTGGTGTGGACCTTGCAAAATGCTCTCTCCAATTATTGAAGAGTTAGATGAAAACGGTTCATTCGGTGACATCAAAGTTTTAAAGATTGATGCTGAAGAATGTCCAGAAATTTCAAGGGAATACAAAATCCAAGCTGTTCCAACATTGATGCTTTTTAAAGGCGGAGAAGTTGTGAAAACTGCTATGGGTTATATGAGTGATTCTGATTTATTAGAATTCATTAAATAAGAAGTGGCTTTGCGGCCATTTTCTTCAAGCAGATGATGAAGCAAGACGAAGGCACTGACCTTATGAAAAAAATTGCCGCCCACGTACGCAAGGGCGCAATGGCTTACTTGAAGCAACAGTACAAGGTTGTGGGCATAGTATTTGTGATTCTTGCATTGTTGTTTGCCGTAATGTCCTTCTTCGACTTGCAAAACGGTTGGGTTTGGTTTGCATTCCTGACTGGAGGTTTCTTCTCGGGTTTGGCAGGTTTCTTTGGAATGAAGACTGCCACTTACGCATCGGCACGAACAGCCAATGCAGCACGCAATTCGCTTAACAGCGGACTCAAGGTTGCGTTCCGTTCGGGTGCTGTAATGGGATTGGTTGTGGTTGGTTTGGCACTGCTCGATATTTCTGTGTGGTTCTTGGTGCTCAATCATTTCATACCGGTTGAGAATCACTTGGTTATAATTACAACAACTATGTTGACATTCGGTATGGGTGCTTCAACTCAAGCCCTGTTTGCCCGTGTCGGTGGTGGCATTTACACTAAAGCCGCCGACGTTGGTGCCGACTTGGGGGGCAAGACTGAATACAACATTCCTGAAGACGACCCTCGCAATCCTGCCACCATTGCCGACAATGTAGGTGACAATGTAGGTGACGTGGCTGGCATGGGAGCCGACCTTTACGAGTCGTATGCAGGTTCAATACTTGCCACAATGGCTCTTGGCGCTTCTGCATTTGCAACGTCGGCCGTTGAAGGCATGCAGCTGAAGGCTGTCCTTGCACCATCGTTGATTGCAGCCGTGGGCGTCGTTTTGTCAATTCTAGGAATATTTGTTGTCAAGACTAACGAAAACGCAGGAATGAAACAGCTTTTGTCTGCTTTGAGCAAAGGCACAAATACTGCCGCCGTGCTTATCGCTGTTGCAACATTTGTCATTTTGTGGGCACTTGGCATCGAAAACTGGTTGGGCATTTCCTTCTCTGTTGTTGTCGGACTTTTGGCTGGCGTCATTATCGGAAAATCGACAGAGTACTATACTTCGCAAAGTTACAAGCCAACCCAAAAGGTTGCCGAAAGTTCACAGACAGGCCCTGCAACAGTCATCATTTCCGGATTGGGTCTTGGCATGATTTCCACTGCAATTCCTGTAGTTACAGTTGGTGTGGCTATCATCTTGGCTTATCTGTGCGCTAACGGGTTCAATGTTGAATTCACCGCTCAAAACCTTTCAATGGGACTATACGGCATAGGCATTGCCGCTGTCGGAATGCTGTCGACATTGGGCATCACACTTGCCACTGACGCTTACGGACCTATTGCCGACAATGCTGGCGGAAATGCCGAAATGAGCGGCCTTGAACCTGAAGTACGTCGCCGCACCGATGCTCTTGATGCCCTTGGCAACACTACCGCCGCCACAGGCAAGGGTTTTGCCATCGGTTCTGCCGCTCTTACCGCCTTGGCTCTTCTTGCTTCGTATGTTGAAGAGATAAAGATAGCGTTGGTCCGTGTTGGTGAGAATCTTCCAAATGGAGTCGAGGCTGCAAAGGCTTCACTTATCGACTTTATGGAGGCTTACAATGTCAATTTGATGAACCCGATAGTGTTGGTTGGCGTGTTCATTGGTGCCATGATGGCATTCCTGTTCTGCGGATTTACAATGAACGCTGTTGGCCGCGCCGCACAGAAAATGGTTGAGGAGGTGCGTCGTCAGTTCCGTGAGATTACTGGCATTCTGGAAGGCAAAGCTGAACCTGACTATGCACGTTGTGTGGAAATATCAACAAAAGGCGCTCAGCATGAGATGTTGTTGCCTTCGTTGCTGGCTATCATAGTTCCTATAGTTGTAGGAGTCGTTCTTGGTGTCGGCGGAGTACTCGGGCTACTTATTGGCGGACTTGGATGTGGCTTTGTGTTGGCTGTGTTCATGGCCAATGCAGGCGGCGCTTGGGACAATGCCAAAAAGTATGTCGAGGAAGGCAACTTTGGCGGCAAGGGTTCCGACTGCCACAAAGCAACAGTGGTTGGCGATACTGTTGGCGACCCGTTCAAAGACACTTCAGGTCCATCGCTTAACATATTGATTAAGTTGATGAGCATGGTCTCAATTGTAATGGCTGGCCTGACAGCAACATTTACACTTCTGTAGATTATCGCCTTTTCAAAATACAAGGGCTGTCATCAAAAATGACAGCCTTTTTTTGTGGTGAGCTAGCCACAAAGTGGCGGAATTCATGTGACAATTCGGATAAGGCTTCACATGATGTACAAGGTGCAAAAACAACGCATCCCCATACAGCCGTGCCGTATGAGGATGCGTTATAAATAAAAAAGCCCTCAACTAGGAGGGCTTCTTTATTAATTTACTTTGTCAGACAAAGCCTTGCCTGCTTTAAACTTAGCAACTTTCTTAGCTGCAATTTGAAGTTTAGCACCTGTACGTGGGTTCTTACCAGTTCTAGCAGCGCGTTCGCTAACTGAGAATGTACCAAAACCTACCAATTGTACGCTGTCTTTCTTACCAAGAGCGTCTGCAACTGATGCTGTGAAAGCGTTCAAAGCCTTTTCTGAGTCGGCTTTTGTCAAGCCTGATTTTTCTGCCATTGCGGCAACTAGTTCTTGTTTGTTCATTACCGAGTGTTTTTAAGGTTCTATAACAAATTGATTAATGCTTAAAGCATTGTAAATATAAGGAAAGTTGTGTATTGTGCTAACATTTTATGCAAATAATCATCATTTTTTTTTAAAAAAATCGATTTTCAGGCGTTTTTGTGTCATTTTTTATGAAAAAAAACACTGTTGCTCTTTTCAAGTATAAAAAATGAAGCTGTTTCGCCGCCATTTTTTGATGTACATTTCTTTCTATGGATGACGCATATTATATATATGTGATGAACCGTTTGTGAATCAATTTGAATTACCATTTTCGCAAAAACGTTTCTTTTTTATCGCGCTATTGTATTTTTGCCACAAAAAACAACAATGATACAAGCTGTAATATTTGACATGGATGGGCTTTTGGTTGACTCGGAACCATTCTGGCGACAAGCCGAGCGGACGGTGTTCAACAGCAAGGGGCTTGGCTTAACTGAAGCCCAATGCCGTACAACAACCGGAATGCGACTCGACGAAGTTGTGGCACATTGGAACAAACTTGTTCCTGGCCATATCGACAACGAGCAACAGGTTGTTGATGAAATACTTGCAGAAGTGCACCGTTTGGTTTGCACGTATGGAGTGCCAATGCCTGGAGTTCATCAGGCAGCGCAGTTGTTCGCCTCTAAAGGGTGGACCATGGCGGTGGCTTCGGCTTCAACCATGTCGCTTATCGATGCCGTGCTCGACAAACTCGACGTACGCAAATATTTCAGCGTTGTGCAGTCGGCTGAACATGCCAAATATGGCAAGCCACATCCTGAAGTGTTTCTCAACACAGCCGAGCGTCTGAATGTGAATCCGGAGAACTGCCTGGTGCTTGAAGATTCCGTTTTTGGAGTTATTGCAGGCAAAGCCGCCCGCATGAAGGTTATTGCCGTTCCTGACAAGGAACTGGCCAGCAGGAAGGAATATGCCGTGGCCGATGCCGTGCTTCATTCGCTTGAGGAGATTGACGACAATTTGTTGTCTTCGTTATAAATGGCAAAACGGCTGCTGTCATCGGTGCGTGAACGTGTCAATGTCCCGAATCTGCTGAGAAGATGCTGGTTTCTTTTCAAGATATTGGCATTCTGCTTTGTTGTGGTATCGGTTGGGATGGTTGTCTTCTACAGGTTTGCGCCTGTCCACATAACACCCTTGATGGTGTCGCGCAGTGCCGAGGCGTTTTTTTCGGGAAACAAGCAATACGTCACACATAAGCAGTTTGTGCCTATTGAAGAGATTTCGCCCAATCTGGTCAGGGCCGTGATAGCATCTGAAGACAATACGTTTACAACCCATCATGGATTTTGCCTTGGCGAGATTAAGGCGGCCCTGAAGGACAGCAAAAACGGGAAGCGACTGCGTGGCGGAAGCACCATATCGCAGCAATGTGCCAAGAATGTGTTCCTTCCTCATTCGCGCTCGTGGATTCGCAAGGGTCTTGAGGCTTATTTCACCGTCTTGATTGAACTTATTTGGGGCAAGGAGCGCATAATGGAGGTTTACCTGAATGTCATAGAGATGGGCAACGGCGTTTTTGGAGCGCAGGCTGCCGCCGAACAGTTTTTTCATACATCGGCAGACAAACTCACAAAACAGCAATCGGCCTTGATTGCCGCCTGTCTGCCAAATCCCCGCAGGTTTCATGCCGACAGGCCTTCAGCCTACATTCAGAAAAGGCAAAGGCACATTCTTGAACTCATGCCGAAAATACAAACGTTGGAGAAACATTGATTCGTTTGTGGCATTTAATGCAGAAAATGTTGATTTAAATAATGCATCGACAATAACAAAAAAGGCCGTCTTGAATCCAAGACAGCCTTTTGACTATTAATAAATGTGTATTATTTGCAAGCCTTTGCAACACGAGCGCCGAATTCCTTGCCAGCTTTGGCGTAAGCCTCGCCTACACGGTCGGCAACAGAGAAGTCGTAGCCGCTAAATGTACGTCCCAATGCGTTTGTTATGGTAATGGTAGCCACTTCCTTGTTGGCTTCAGTGTCAACAACTTTCACTGTGACGTTGATTGATGCATCCTTGCGCATTACGCCAACGTTGTAGCCAGGCTCAAAGAAGTCGGTGTTTACGGTAATCTGATACTTGGTGTCGGCGTCGCTCACTTCCTTGGTTGAATATTTGGCAAACAACTCACAGAACTTGATAGGATAAACGTTTACCTTGTCGCTTTCCCAAGCTTCTTTCCACTTGTCGCCCTTGCCGGCTTCCTTTTCGTTGTTTTCCGAAACTTTCTTTTCGATGTAGTCGGCTTCCGACATCTTGCCTACAGTCATGTTGTCGTAAGTGAACTTAATATTGAAACTTTGTTCCGACTTAAGGCATTTCAAGTCGCCTTTAACTGTAACTTTTTGTGCCGAAGCAAACAACACTGCACTTAAGCAAAGTGCCAATAATGATAACTTTTTCATGTATTAAAAATTAAAGTATTAATAATAAGTGTAGAATGAGGTCATTCTTAAACAATTACAATTGTAAGAAAAAATAAATCAATTCACAATTCAGAATTCACAATGGCTAAACTTCTCAACCTTTACACAACGGACGCCGCACGCGACGTCCCTACAGCGGAAAATTTCTAAATCTCTACACGATTCAACTTTAAACCTTCAACTTTACCAATAACTCAATTCCTCAACAATACTATCGGAACTTAAAACTTATTTCAGTTTGGGATTGTTTAGATGGCGGTCCTTGTCGCGCGATGTTTTTTTTGCAATGTTTTCTTGAAAGGCTGCTGTCAAATCGACGCCTGTCTGGTTGGCAAGGCACAGGAGCACCCAAAGCACGTCCGACATCTCGTCGGCAAGGCTTTTGCGCTTGTCGCTTTCCTTGAACGACTGCTCACCATATGTGCGGGCTATTATGCGTGCCAATTCGCCAACTTCCTCCGTTAGCAGAACCATATTGGTGAGTTCGCTGAAATATCTTACTCCGTAGGTCTTTATCCACTCGTCAACCTGTTGTTGGGCCTGTCTTAATGTTGTTTCCATATATATATGTTTTAGGCAAAGTTATTCTTTTTTGCTGTAAAATATCTGCTATAATGACCTACAAGATTTCGTGTCAAGCACGGAATGAAACTGTAGAGATGGTGTGCACACCGTCTCTTATATATTATATATGTATTGTAGAATGTGGCGTTTGAGACTGTTTGTCACCAAAAACCGCCTGTTTGTCAAAAAAAATATGCATTCAGTCATTGTTAAATATGCCTTTTGGCAAAAAAACAAGCAGCGCAAGAGTGTACGTAAGAAAGATTGTTTATTTTTGCGCCGATTTAGCATGAAGAAATCAATAGTTTTTTTTAATTATTAATCTTTTAAATTTTTTTTTACGATGAAGAAGAAACTTCTTTATTTGTCGTCATTGGCTGTGCTTTCAGTTAGCATGGTTAGTTGTATCGACAACGACGAGCCTGCAGGCATCAAGGCTTTGCGCCAAGCCAAGGCTGACAAAATCTATGCAGAAATCGCAATGGATTCTGCTAATGCAAGGTACAGAAATGCTGAGGCTGTAAACAAGGAACTTTTGAATGCATATCAGGAGTTGACAAATGCTCTTTATGCTGTAAAAGTTGCTAACGACAAGAAAGTTGATGATGCTACTACTGCAGCTGAACTCAAGGAGTTGGAGACTAAACTTGTCAATGCTCAATACGCTTATGATGTTGCCAAGTTCCATGCTGAAAACCTTGTTGACAGCTTGAAGGCTGAAAAGAGTGCTTTGAAATACACTTTTGCACAGATTATTGCTAATGCTGAAGGTGATTATAATACTTATCTTACAACAGCATACGATTGGTTGTGCACAGCAGAAAGCACACTTTATGTAAACCAACACAGCTTGGCTACAGCAGAGCAAGCCCTTTTGGTTGCTTACAATGTTGCTGAGTGCAAGGATTCTCTTGAGAAGCGCAATGTACTTACCGATGCTGTTGCAACAGCACAAGATGATCTTGACAATGAAAACAAGAAAGTTGAACTTGCACAAGCTACTCTTGACGACTTCAACGCCCTTGACAAGACCGACACTGAGGCTTTGAGCAAAAAATGGAATGAACTTAACGATGCAATGAAGGATTTGGACGACCAAATCAATGACGTAACTGTGAAAGAGGCTGAGGCAACCGAAAAATTGGCTAATGCACAGGCTGAATACACATATTACGAGAGCCTGCTTAAGGATTCTGTAAATGATTACGGCCGTGCAGCTGGTTTCTATTCTTATACTATTGACAAGGCTATTGCCAAGGCTTGCGAAGATTTGGAAATTGACAACGGAAAGACAGGTTCTGACCCTGACCGTGTAGTTTACTTCTCAGTTAATAAGACTGGCGTATTGGCTAACGAAACTGCAATTGCAAACAAGGATGCAGAAAAGACATTTGATGCAGCTTTGGAAAAAATTAACGAATTAATCAGTGCTTGCACATCTGAAGAGACTAAGAATCAATACAAGGCTGAATATAACAAGCAAATGGAGTCTTTCAAGACACAATACGATAAAGACAAGGAAACATTTGACCAAGCATGCAAAGACTACAGAGATGCTGCTGTTGCCTATGAATATTCAGAGCTTGACGGTGTTTCAACTTTGTATGACAGAACAAAGAAAGTTGTTGAAGCTTATTTGAATTTGACAACTGAAGATGAAAAAAAGGAAAGCCAATTAGGCGTTGCTACAGCCTTGAACAAGTACTATGATGCACGTTTCAAATTCGATGGTTATAAAAATGACTTGAAAGTCACAAAGTATAATGGTACTGATGACTTCATCATGGACGAATTGAGAACCGTTTCTACTGCAATATCTAGTGCTGATGCTGACAAACAAGGTGCATTCAGATCATTGATTACCAGTGTTGATGCTGTAATGGGACAAGAAGCTCGTTATGAAGGTACATCTCTTAAGGCAGATGGAGCATACAAGGCATACATCACTGCAGCTGACAATTTGTTCAGTTTCAGTGCTAACGCTGAAAAAGTTGGTACAAGCAGCCGTCTTGAAAGCCGCTTTGTAGAACTTACATCTACTGAACTTGACGCTATTGAAGCCGACGACACAAAGAAAATGGTTGATTATGGTTCACAAGGCAAGTATGAGAACGCTTTGCGCAAGGTTAAAGCTATTGAAGAGGAGTTGACTGAACTTAACGCCGCATCATTCCAAAGGCTTTACGATGCAGTTGAGAAAGACAAGAATGCCATTGTTGCGAAGATCAACGATCTTGATGGCAAGCTTCATGTATCTTACGAGCAACTTCAAAAGTACAAAGATGCTGAAAACGCAGCTCAATTGGAAGTTGACGACCTTGGCTATCAAAAGACACTTCTTAACGCTGAAAAGGACAACAAGAAGACTTACAGAGATGCTGTGAAGGCGTTGATTACTCTTCAGGTTGAAGCAGGTACAGACTTGACTGAAGCAGAAGTCGAAAATTATGAAATCACTATCAAGTACTTTGCAATGGGTCTTGAGCAAGCAGTTGGAGCCGCACAAAGGCTTGTAGAGGACAAGCAAATCGCCTTGGAGGTTGCAGAAAGAAATCTTGCTGACTTCGACAATGGCGAGTACAATGTTGATGGCAATACCATGAACTTTGAAGGCGTGTTGAAAGCAGAACAAGATTTAGCAATTGCTCAAGTTAATTACAACAACGCAAAACAAGAGTTTGATTTGGCTAAGGCTTACTACGCTGATCTCTTGGCTTCATTGAAATAATTGATTCTTTTAGAATAAATTATGAAAAAAATTCTTAGTATATTATTTCTAACATCACTGATCAGTGTAGCAGCATCGGCACAGGATGGCGACCGCAAGATTTCGGTTGTGTTGGGCAACAACCCAATGTTCAACCAAAGTCAGCAGTACCTCCTTGGCAATTACGGCAGCACAACTACCGGACTTTCCAATGCCCCTGAGTACTACCTTAATCTGGGTGAGGTTGGAACCAACAGCATCACCAACATGATTGGTGTCCAGTTGGGTTACTACCTTGGCCCACTTGAAGTGAATGCAATGTTCTCAATGAACATTTCAGCCACTCCAAAGAAGGATTACGTAGAGGGTGTGACCGAGATTGGCGGCAAGCCTCTTGGTGAAGCCAGCCTTCCTGCATCAAAATACATTGAAGGTAGTGTTAAGGATAATTGGTATTTCAACGTAGGTGGCAACTTCCACTTCTTCGAGAGCAAGAAGGTAAGTGCTTACGGTGGTGCCCGTCTTGGTTACGAGAAGGGTCGCTTGCAGACCGTAATGCCCTACACTGGCGACCTTGAAGCCAACGTTTGGTACAAGAACAACCGTGCAGGCAAGATTTCCGCTGTTCAGGCTGGCATAGTAGCCGGTGCCGAGTGCACAACTGACTGCGGTTTCATGTTCGGCATCGAGTTCAGCCCATTGGCTTACCAATATTCGGTTATCCATGTAGATCCAAACGATTCTTACGAGTATGTTTGCAACAATCATAGCGTAAAAATCTTCTCAAATCCACAATTGAAATTGGGTCTAAGATTCTAGAAATTTAGTTTTCCAGAATAATATCAAGACTGCGGTCGGGTTTACCGAACCGCAGTCTTTTTTTTGTTTGTGAATCACGGAATGACGGATTATGTGAAGACTGTGCGTTGGAATTGCATAATGGCCGGTTAACGGCCATACTGCCACATTTGATGGTGAGCGCCCGGAAAAACGCGCAGGAATGGCGTTAAATAG
>CALABN010000128.1 GCA_937885735.1 uncultured Bacteroidota bacterium
GTAAGATAGTAAGGATCGATGCCAATGCAATGACCACCAACAAGACCCGGACGGAACGGCAGGAAGTTCCACTTGGTTGATGCGGCTTCGAGAACGTCGTTGGTATCGATGCCCATTCGGGTGAAAATCTTCGAGAGTTCGTTGACGAAGGCTATGTTGATGTCACGCTGCGAGTTCTCAATCACCTTGGCGGCCTCGGCAACCTTGATTGTAGGTGCCAAATGTGTTCCTGCGGTTATTACTGACGAATATACTTCGTTGACTATCTTTCCTATCTCGGGAGTGGAACCTGATGTCACTTTCTTTATCTTCTCCACTGTGTGCAACTTGTCGCCGGGGTTGATGCGCTCTGGCGAATAGCCTGCATAGAAATCGATATTGTATTTCAGGCCCGACACTTCTTCTATTACAGGTATGCATTCCTCTTCTGTGACGCCCGGATATACGGTTGACTCGTACACCACGATGTCGCCCTTTGAAATCACACGGCCTATGGTGGTGCTGGCTCCGTACAATGGCGTAAGGTCTGGATTGTTGTCCTTGTCGACTGGCGTTGGAACTGCCACCACATAGAAGTTGCAGTCGCGGATGTCGTCGATTCGCGATGTACACTTGAAACCGTTTTTCAGTGCGGACTGAAGCAACTCGTCGCTTACCTCGAGAGTGGCGTCGTGACCTGCCATCAGTGCCTCAACGCGTTTCTGGTTCATATCGAAACCTACGGTCTCGTATTTTGTCGAAAACAGGCGAGCCAACGGCAAGCCTACATACCCTAAACCTATTACACAAATCTTCATATATTACAAATTTGAAATCACCCTCTTTTTTATCCTTTAACGAATCATTGATTTTTTTGTTGCAGGCAAGATACAACACATCTCAAATCAATTTCTCACCACCCAATTTTCAATCTTTATTTTAGATATGTTCTTAAAATCCTTAATATTCTCCGTTACCAAAACCAACTCATAAACTACAGAAGTGGCCCCAATTAATAAATCAAAGTTGTCTTCAATGGGCGTACCTTTCAATCTGAGTCTGATTTTTTCCTTTGCCGCAAAATCAATAGCATCTGCAATTGGAAGTACTTTTATTTCATTAAAAAAAACATTTAATGCAGCCGACCGGTCAACACCATCCTTTTGTCTTGCCAATTCAACACCTATTTTAAGTTCAAGCATTGTTATTTCAGATATATAACAATTATCCCAACCTACACGGTCTATTGCCTTGTCAATATCGTATTTGCCACGCAAA
Organism: uncultured Bacteroidota bacterium; assembly: GCA_937885735.1. The sequence goes on from CALABN010000128.1 coordinate 1,258, forward strand.
TAAAAAGCACAAACATTCGTATCGAGCAAATACCCTTTTGTCATAACGTCACAATATCCTGATTAAAAGAACGCTCTTTCTTTAATTCATCAACAAACTCGTCCGCCGACATTCCGTCATCGGGCCAGATGCCATAAAATGTTTTAGCTGAAAAATTCTTATGGGAATCTTTTTGTTTCAATGATTGAGTCAGCATTGCAATAATGTCCAACTTTGTGTCATAATCAAGACTTTTCAGCGTGTACCAATGATTGCTTGCCTTATATTTCGAAATATCAATTGTCATAAAATTATTGTTTCTCATTTCAAATTATCATAGTACCACTTGCATGCTTCCTTGAGTCCGTCTTTCATGCTGAATTTGGGATTATATCCCAACAAATTCTTCGCCTTGTCGATGCTGGCCAACGAGTGAGGAATGTCTCCTGCCCTATTAGGACCGTAAATGCATTTGACATTTGTTATTTCAGTGTCAAATTCAGATAGGTTTTCTTTCAGATATCCAACAAGTTGATTAAGTGTTGTACGTTCGCCAAATGCTGTGTTGTATATCTGGTTTACGGCATCAGGACGGTTCGTCTCCATTGCCAAAATGTTCATCTGTATCACATTATCGATATAGGTGAAATCGCGACTATACTCACCATCACCGTTAATCGTAGGCGATTCGTGAGCAATCAACTTCTTGACAAACAATGGAATGACAGCGGCATAAGCGCCATTTGGGTCCTGGCGGCGACCGAAAACGTTGAAATAGCGCAACCCTATGTACTCAATTCCATAGGTGCGGGCAAAGACGTCGGCATACAACTCGTTGACATACTTGGTTATGGCGTATGGCGAGAGTGGCTTGCCAATGACATCCTCCACTTTTGGCAATGACTTGGAATCGCCGTATGTTGAACTGCTAGCCGCAAAAATGAAACGCTTTACCTTGGCGTCACGGGCGGCAATGAGCATATTCAGAAACCCGGAAATGTTGACTGCATTGGTTGGTGCTGGGTCGTTAATGGAACGTGGAACAGAACCCAAAGCTGCCTCGTGTAAAACATAATCAACACCTTCAACAGCCGTTTTGCAATCCTCTGGGTTGCGGATGTCGCCGACAATGAGTCGGAACGTGTCGGGGTATTTATCGAGCAACGGCTGGATATTCTCGATGTGGCCTGTCGAGAAATTGTCGAGACACGTGACGTTGTCGCCACGCTCAAGCAATGCCTCGCATAGGTTTGAACCAATAAACCCTGCGCCTCCTGTTACTAATATGTTGCTCATTTTCTGACTATCTTCTTTTGGCATTTTCACTCTTCAATGCAACTTGCAAATATACATAATCTAATGGAATATGGACAATGTTTACGGCTGAAGGTTTTGCGGGTAGCAAAGAGATGAGAACATTATGGCTTTTTGCTCAACCATCTAAACAACAAAATGCAAATGCAAAATACTGGTTTCATCTTGAATTAAATGTTTTTCTTTGCTGAATGAGCGAAAGGGAATACATACGGTCTTTCTCGGAATATCTATTTTGGGATGTTGACAAGGACTCAATTGACCTTGAAACGAATGCTGCATATGTGATTAGACGAGTGCTCGAATATGGGAAAATGAGCGACTGGTTCATTTTGGTCTCGAAATACGGCATCCCCCGCATTACAACTATTGCTCAACAATTGCGGACTCTTGACACTAAAGCACTTTCGTTTATTGCTGCTGTTTCTTCAATGCCCAAAGAATCGTTCAGATGCTTCACTACGAAACTATCGACCCCAACACATTGGAACTTTTGAAAAAGAATTCTCAT
>CALABN010000129.1 GCA_937885735.1 uncultured Bacteroidota bacterium
TGAATAAAAGCCTCAATGGCAGTGTTTTTATTAATGATATTGATATTGCGAGCCTTTGCGCTGACAATGCCAGCCGTAACCGTAGAAGCAAGGTTGAACGGGTTGCCAATGGCCAACACCCACTCACCGACCTTGAGTTTGTCGGAATCGCCCCAAGTGATGAACGGAAAATCATCGCCATCAATCTTTAACAAAGCAATGTCGGTAGTAGGGTCCGTTCCAACCACCTTTGCCGTGAACGAACGGTTGTCGTCAAGCGTCACCTCAAGAGCATCGGCACCTTCAACCACGTGATTGTTAGTGACAATGTAACCATCCTTTGAAATAATCACGCCACTGCCCGACGCCACCACAGGCATCTCCTCCTGACGGTAATTTGGACGGCCGAAAAGGAAGTTGTAGATTGGGTTTTCGGTTGTAGAATACTGGCTTCGAATCTTTACGTGCACAACAGCATCAACGGTCTTTTCAGCCGCGACGGTAAAATCCACGGCACCCGAATAATTGACCTGAACAGGCCTTGCAACATTTGGCTCCGCAACAGATACACTGGAAGCGGCACTCTTTATTGACTCACCTGCTCCAATCTGGTATGCAACATAAACAATAAGTCCTCCGCAGAATAGGCAAAAGACTGTCACAATAAACTTTTTCATAAGCAAACTATTAAAAATGCCATCCGCAACACCGTGTTGCGGACAAATTTCAGGCAAAGAAACGACTGATTTATGAAAATGTTTTATTTTTTTCAGTGTTTAACTTTTCGTTAACACACTAACAATGTTAACTTTGATGAACAATTTACACTAAACATTCAATAAATAGACCAAACTTGCTTTGATAAGAGGAAAAGATGACGTAATTTAGTGTTGCAATTTATGAAAGGAATGGACAACCAAGCATCCAACAACAGTTTTGTTTTCGACCTGTTCGAAGATATGCAACGTAACAACCTGAACTACATATATCGGGGTGTGTTTACGCAATGCATCACAGACAACATTCTTTTGCTTACAGAGGCCTGTATGAATTGTGCCAACGAGGACTCTAAAATCAAGAAAAGAATATTCACGATACTTGTCGAAGGCCTTCAAAACGTAACACGTCATCAGGAAATTGACGGCAAGAACGTATCAATGGACCAGGCAGGCATCTTCATAATACAAAACAAGGCCGACGGATACTACATAACCACTGGCAACCCTATCCTTAACGAAAACATTGCAACTCTCACACGCCAACTCGACAAAATCAACGGCCTCGACCCTGAAGAACTCAAGTTGTTCTATAAGGAAGTGCTCAACGACAACAAGATTTCGAACAAGGGCGGTGCAGGTTTGGGACTTATTGAAATGGCAAGAAAATCGGGCAACAAACTCGATTTCGACTTTTCAGAGATAAACGACAAATACTCATATTTCTATATGAGTACAAAAGTGTTGCACGACGACAATGCTCCAATCAACAACGCCGATTATTCAATTGAAGCGATAAAGGCCATACACAAGACCATCAACAAGCAGAACATTGTATTGATTTTCAATGGCATCCACACTCAAGACAGTCTTCTTCACATTCTCACAATAATTGAAGAGCACCTTTTCGACAAGGACGTCCTGCTACGCAAGCGTATGGTGTACTGCATCATTGAAATGCTCCAGAACATTGTGAAACACGGTTATTCAGAGGAAAAGAATTCGGCAAGAGGTGTATTCTTTATCAGCCACAACGATTCTTCATACCAACTGAACTCCGTCAACTACATTAAGAACGAGAAGGTTGACAATGCGAAAAAAGCCATCGACCTAATCAATTCAATGTCTGAAGAAGAGCTGAGCGACTTCTACGACAACAATTTGGGCCACGACTTGACCGACACTCGCAAGAAGAACGGATTGGGCTTGACTGAAATCAGGCTCCGCACCCACAGCAAAATCGTTTACACAATATCGCCAATCAACGAACAGATATCTGCCCTGTTTATGCAGATTACAATATAACAACTAATAAACTCAACTGATTTTCAGAAGGCAAAAGCCCTAAAACCCACTTTAGCGACACAATGGAACCTTACAAAGTTAGCGGGAACAACTTCATACCAGACGTCTGTCTTGACAAGGACCGTGGCGTATTTGTGATTGGCGGGCGCTCAATACCCGAAAATCCAAACACCATTTACGACCCTATAATTGAATGGTGGAAGAATTACGCCAAGATAAAACTTGCATGATTTTCAATGGGGGCCTTTTAGAAGGGGGCAACACCCGTTTGAAAATTTATGAAGGTTCCGCTATGATGGCATTAAAAGGGGAAGCCCCCATTGTTCCGATTCGTGTTGATGGGGCCTGTCATGCAATTGGTTCCCGTGTTTTGGGTAAAAAA
>CALABN010000130.1 GCA_937885735.1 uncultured Bacteroidota bacterium
CTCCTGCGCCAACAGGTCGCTTCCAAAAATTATCTTCTCATCTTGCTGTTGAGCATTTACACAACACGCCTGAGCCATAAGCACAGACAAAGTCATAAAAAAAGTGTGTTTCATATATAAAAATGTGTTTAGGTGAGTCCCATAAATTCACCATTTAAAAATAAAAATAACAAAATGAACTACATGAACTTTTCGGCGCTTTTTGTTTTTTATCGGCATCTTTTTGGGTGGCAGTCGTCAACAGTGCCCGCACTGCATCATCCTTACGTTCATAAATCCACTCGACAAAAATTCAAAAATCTCTCGAAATCAATTTATAGAACCCACCTTTAATCTAAAAAATCGGTTTCCGAATTGAACCGTCAATCTAATTTGCACGTTTAAAGATACCCTTTTGATAAACAATCGCAAAAGATTTCATTTTATGGAACCGATAATATATAAGAGTGATCCTAACATCAATAATTCATTCCGAACATCCATAATGGCACAAAAATGCCATGCCCAGTTTCAATATCATCACGAACCACAATTCCCCCATCGACATTTTCAATTTGCTTCTTTCCTTTCTTCCTTCCTCCCACCTCAAATGTATATTCACCAATGCAGAAATCAGACAATTTAGACGCTGTCAATTCATTGCGCACCCGCATCTGGTTGTAGAAAAACGTTTCTCGCATATTGCCAACATTAGGATTATTCATAGACAACACCCGCATCAAACTTGGGTTGTCTACATAGATTTTCTCAACCTTGCCAAGGCCTCTCAACCCACCAGTATCGTCACGCAACTGCGCCAGCATCCCCGCTTTCTCCAAATAAACCAAATAGTCAGGAACATTATTTTTGCTGACGCCCAACTCACGCGACAAGTTGTCGTTGTTTGGCTTGTATGGCGCCAAAGTAGAGACCACGGCAAGCAATTGTTTCAGTTTTCGGGCCGTTGACGCCTTTATGTCGGCAAACTGTGCAATATCCGATTCAACAGTCTGAGAAATAACCTGTTGCATTCTAAATTCAAAGCCAATGTCATTGGCAAATGGATAATAGCCTCTATTAAGATAATCACGGAAAAGAGGCAACGGATGCTCAACTGGAAGTTTCACCTTGTGCGACAATATCTCGCCAAGAGTATAAGGATTCGACTTTATTCCATGGAACATATCCAAATATTCACGAAACGACAGGCCTTGCATGTGATACATAAGCACCCTCCGACTCAAATCGGCCTCACCACTCTGAATGTCAAGTATCGAAGATCCAGTAAATGTAACCTTAAGTTTTGGATGAACATCGTATATTTGTTTCAATTCGCGAGACCAGCCTTTATATTTATGAACCTCATCGATAAACAAATGGTCGCCATTATCCTTTACAAAATCGTCGGCAAGTTCCGTAATTGTATGGGTCATGAAATAAACATTGTCGGCCGACACATATAGATAATGCTCTTTATTCTTATTATTCAGGATATATTGCAACATCATTGTCGATTTCCCGACACCACGAGGCCCAACTATACCTGTCATTCGTGCATCCCAGGCAATTTCGCTATAAATGTAGCGCGTCATGTCCTGTGGCGTGTTCCGCAACAAGGAATCCATGTATTCATACAAACTCACATCTACCATATCATCAGTTTTTTGATATGCAAATATACAAATTATCCCTTAATAAGGGATATTTTTAGACAAAATATCACTATTTGAGGGATATTTTACAAATAATTCTCCCTCAATGAAGGATTATCAACCATTTTACTCAATACATTAAGTATTACTGACACTTCCACTCGTCGGTGAAACACTTCTGGGAAAGGTAATTTTTCCTCACACATGGCATCTGCCGACAGGCCACAAACAAGTACGATAAGTAAATTTCGTAAAACACCTGAACCACAAATGGGTTTCGGGCAAAATAAGTACTTTCGCAAACTGTAAAAATGATGTTATGAACGGGGCAAAGACAACGGAAATAAAACACAAGCAAGTCAAGCGCACTTGCAACAAACGTTATCAATAATCCCCTGACAATAAGAATTTTAATTAATAACAAACATAAAAGTCGGGGTTCAGCAATTCCGACTTTTCTATTCTAAAAAAGAAAAAGGTTATGCAAGTAATGAAATTTGGTGGAACCTCAGTAGGTTCGCCAGAGCGTATCAGAGAAGTTGCACGTTTGATTGACGACGGCAAACCAAAAATCGTAGTATTGTCAGCAATGTCAGGCACGACAAATGCCTTGGTGGAAATTGCCAACTACATGTACAAGAAGAATTTCGACGGCGCCAACGAGAAGATAAGCCAATTGGAACAAAAATACTTTGGCGTGGTTGACGAACTGTTCACCACACAACAGTTCAAGGACCTTGGCAACGACCTGATTAAAGGCCACTTCAGCCATATCCGCTCATTTGCACGCGACATGTTCACTATGTACGAAGAAAAAGAGATACTTGCACAAGGCGAATTGATTTCAACCGCCCTGATGAACTATCATCTTCAGGAAACTGGCAGGAAATCGAACCTCATTTCAGCATTGAACTTCATGCGCATCGACAAGAGCGGCGAGCCTGACGACTACTACATCCGCGAAAACCTTCAACGCGAACTGAAGCAATGTGGCGACTACTACTTGATTATCACTCAGGGTTTCATCTGCCGAAACGCCATTGGCAACATCGACAACCTGCAACGCGGCGGTTCTGACTATTCGGCATCCATAATTGGCGCCGCTGTCAACGCTGAAGAAATCATCATCTGGACTGACATTGACGGAATGCACACCAACGACCCACGAATTGTAGAGCACACCCACGCCATTCCTGAGCTGTCGTTCG
>CALABN010000131.1 GCA_937885735.1 uncultured Bacteroidota bacterium
CTATCGTCTGCAGAAACTTGGCGCATAACCTTTAACAATCAATACGAAAAGAGTGTATATTTATATCATCACAAATGCATAAGTCGAGCGTCGCGAAAAAACTTGTTTTTTCATGACCGAGACGTCGCATTTGGGCATTTCGCCCACTAATGAATATGGTTTGCAGAAAACCCTCTATTAAAAAATCAACGAGTCCACTTCCAAACCGGCAAAAAAAAACGCTTGTCATGTTCTGGAGAAAGAACAAACTCAGTCTTGAAAGCTTTCTTGCTAGCATCAAGGTATTGTTCTTCATTTTTGACAACAATTTTCCATGTTGGATTTGTTTTTTTTCACTTAAGGAATTGTCTCAAATTTTCAAACCAAACCTCGCCTTTGATTCAAAAAAACAGAATCAATGCACAGATGTGCATTGATTTTACTATATTTACCCCATGGATTTCGGGAATTTCGGAAGTACCTGGTGGTGCAAAAAATGGCTTGAGGCCCTACTGGCAGAGGCGGACGCAAACGCTGTGGCTACGGGCATGCGCTATGCCACCCGCGGACAGGTGACGAATCTCGATATCGTGGACAACCGGGTCATTTCGGTGGTCAAGGGTCCGAACGGAGGTCTTCACAACAACTACATCGTATTCCCGAAGTTCAGTCCCGAGAAATGCGAGGAACTCACCTACATAATCATTGTGCTGACACAAGGCTTTGTGAACGGCGTCATCGACGGAACCGTGAAGGACCCGAAGGCATTGTTCCTTCAGTACATTTCAACCTACAAGGACATTGACAAGGAAAAACTCCGCGCCAATATGAAGGCCTTCCTCGACGACGTCATTCCTACCTGCGAGAAGTACAACGTCAACTTGTGCGTTCACCCCGACGACCCACCATATCCAGTGCTCGGAATGCCACGCATAATTGGCTGTATGGAAGATTTGGAATGGCTCCGCAAGGCGAATCCGTCAATACGCAACGGCATAACATTCTGCACTGGCTCGCTTTCGGGCCGTCCTGACAACGACCTTGTGGCAATAGCAGAAAAGTTTGCCGATGCCATCCACTTTGTGCATCTGCGCAACACGCAACATCTCGACGATTTCAGTTTCTACGAATCGGGGCATCTGAAAGGCAGTCTGGATATGCCCGCAATTGTAGAGGCTCTGCTGAAGGAACAGCACCGCCGAATCAAGGAAGGGCGAAAGGACATCCGTATGCCATTCCGCCCCGACCACGGAATCCGCATCCTGAACGACCTCGACGCCGACAAGAACATCTACAACGCTGGCTATCCGCTTTGCGGACGTATGCGCGGTCTGGCAGAAATTGCTGGCTTAATGACTGGAATTGAATACAATATGAAATAAGGTTAGTTTTTTCATAATGATGAAACGGGCGGGTTCCTTTTTAGGTTGGAATTCGCCCGTTTGTTTTGTCATTATTGTCCGATAATGCGTTTAGAAACGCAGATAACACAAAATTAAACTGATTAATATCGTCGCAAAATTTGCGACGATATGTTTGCAAATGCGACATTACAAAGTTATTTTTGTCGCAAAATTTGCGACATTAAGCGCCAAATAACGACGCAAACCGAAAATACAGAGTTGATATGTACATACACGAGAGAAAGAATTGGACAAGATTCAAATGGAACGAATCATCTGTAGCACAACTACTTGAAAGTGTAAGTCGCAAACAAGGAATGCTTTACGGCAGACTTTCAACATTAGGCTTTGACAGCAAACTAAAGGCAATGTCAGAAAACCTAACCCTCGACGTGTTGCATTCTTCCGAAATTGAAGGCATACAGTTGAATGTTGATGAAATACGTTCATCAATTGCCAGAAAACTTGGCATAGAAAACGCAAAGTACACTGCACCATCTCATTATATTGATTCAGTCGTATCTGTAATGATAGACGCAATGCAACAATACGACCAAAAATTGACAAAGGAAAAACTGTGCGCCTGGCAATCGGCATTCTTTCCTTTAGGGTATAGCGAAGGGTCAAAAATAGAAATAGGAAAATACCGAACCAACGAGGAACACATTGTATCTGGAATGCTCGGAAGGGAACGAATCCACTACATTGCTCCTTCACCAGAACGAATAGAAAGAGAAATGGACAAATTTCTCGATTGGTTCAATAGCAACGAAAACTCCAGTTTCATAGTGCGTTCTGCCATTGCACATCTTTGGTTTGTTAGCATACACCCGTTTGAGGACGGCAATGGCAGGTTGGCCCGAATCCTGTCTGAAATGATTCTTGCCCGAACTGACAAAAGCGAGTTCCGTTTCTACAACATTTCATCGCACATAAACAAGGACAAGAATCACTATTACCAGATTCTTGAAAAAACTCAACGTGGCGACGGCGACATCACAGAGTGGATAATTTGGTATGCCAACACACTGTCACTTGCAATTGACGAGGCACAAACCACTGTCAGCACAATACTTAACAAGAGTTTCTTTTGGCAAAGAATTGCAGGCGTACAATTAACTGAAAGACAAACAACAATGTTGAATTTGTTCCTCGACGGCTACGAGGCCAAAATCACATCAAAATCCTGGGCAACATTGGCTAAATGCTCCAAAGACACGGCTATACGCGACATTCAAGACTTAATTAACAAAAACATACTTCGCGAAAATGTGGCCGGTGCAAAACGCCCCTGTTACTCAATTGTCTATGAAACAGACAGCATCACTCCATTATTTTCAGATATCAATGTAAAAGAAGATAATGGAACATATTTTCTAACTGCCTTATACAAAGGCAAGACTGTTATCCGCGAAAAACTGCTGTCACTTGACGCACAACAATTCCAAAATGGAAATTTGCCTATTGAAAACCTACTGAACAAGTATTGCTCGTATATGCTCACAAAATTCTGAAAAGGGCCAACCAAGCAGAATACAATTCAATAACAATCAATAGTTTATATATCAAACTTTGAATTTTGAATTCAAAAAAAAAGTTACCGTTCGTACCTTCTGCAAAATGCCGTATAGCACACCAGGCCTAAAATCACGAACCCGACACCCACAAGTGCTGAATATTCGTACCCAAAACCAGACTCTACTGGCAGGCCACCAGCATAAGCGCCAATGGCGTTGCCAAAATTGAAGGCAATCTGGACCATTGCACCGCCTAAAAGTTCGCCACCTTCGGCATAACGGATAAGAATGAGTTGCTGTGGCGACGACACTCCAAACAACGCAAATGTCCCGAAAAATACCAGAGGAATGGCACACCACATATAATGGCCAAAGGCGAAAAGACCAACCGACGACACAAGCATAATGCACTGCATCATACGACCTATATGCCCTGGCTTGAATCGGTCAGACAGTTTTCCGCCAACCAAATTGCCCGTGAACATACCCACTCCCGCCAAAACCAAAAGAAGAGGAACAAATGTTGACGAAACACCAGCGACATTGGTAAACAAAGGATTAACGTAACTGTACCAACAGAATATACCGCCATTGCCCAAAAGCGTCGCACCAACCATAAGCCAGGGTGCGCCGTGTTTCAAGAAACGGAACTGGCCACGCATTCCACTGTCACGAAGTGGCTCAACATAAGGCACAAAGCGGATTATGGCCAAAAGCGTCACAACGCCCCAAACAAACGACACGCTGTAGATAAGACGCCACGACACAAAGCCCGAAACCAATGTGGCAAGCGGATTTCCGATGATATTTGCCACCGACATTCCTGCACACATTATGGCTATGTTGAACGAACTCTTGCCTGGTTCCGATATGCGGTCGGCAACAATGCACCCAACACTGAAATACGACCCGTGCGGAACACCTTGAAGGAAACGCAGGACGAGCATCAGCACGTAAGCCCTTGACGGACAAAGGCAGACACCCAACGACGCCACCGCAAAGATGCCCATCGCAATCATCAGCGCCGGAGCCGCCTTGATGAAGTTGGTGTCCTTGGTGATCTCGCCGATCAGCCAGCCGAGGACCATCGGGGAGAGCGTCGCGCCGATCGAGTTGAGCGAGCAGCCGAACTGAACGAGCTGGTTGCCCTTCTTGCCCTCGCCGCCGAGCGTATTGAGGAGCGGATTCACGACGAGATTCAGCATGCACATCG
>CALABN010000132.1 GCA_937885735.1 uncultured Bacteroidota bacterium
CTCCTTCGCCAAGGAACCCCGCCCCTATTGAATTGTGACGGTCGACACGGCTGCCATGACCCTTCATTGAATCGTTGATGTGCATTCCGCGCAAATATTGGAACCCTATCACTTCGTCAAATTTCTTCCAAGTACGCTCAAATCCTTCAGGAGTCTTGATGTCGTAGCCTGCGGCATAGGCGTGGCAGGTGTCGATGCATACTCCAACACGCGTCTTATCTTCTACTTTACTGATAATCTGTGCAATCTGTTCAAAAGTAAAACCAAGGTTCGAACCTTGCCCTGCCGTGTTTTCGATTACCGCAGTAACGCCTTGTGTCTTGTCGAGTGCAATGTTGATGCTTTCGGAAATCAACGAAAGGCACTCATCTTCGGTTATCAGTTTAAGGTGGCTGCCTGGGTGAAAATTAAGACGGTCGAGGCCCAACTGGGCACAACGGCGCATCTCCTCAATGAACGACTCGCGCGATTTTTGCAAGCCTTCGGCATCTGGATTGCCAAGGTTGATGAGGTAACTGTCGTGTGGCAGAATCTGCGCTGGCGTGAAGCCGAACTTGTGGCAATTCTCTTTGAATGCGTCGATGCTGGCCTGCTCCAACGGTTTGGCTATCCATTGTCTTTGATTCTTGGTAAACAATGCAAATGCGTCTGCACCTATGGCATTGGCATTTACGGGCGCATTTTCCACACCACCCTGCGTGCTGACGTGAGCACCTATATACTTTGTCATACTTTTTCTGTTTTGGCGCTAATTTATTAGAAAAGTTGGTACGTTTTACTATACATAAAATCTGACAACTAACTTTGCACCGTAAAACATCAATAAGATGAGCAAGACATTATCAATAATGCGTCACGCATTGGCGGGCAACGGCGGCTGGCAAACATTGGACATCGACCGCGAAATTCTGCCCGACGGCATCAGCCAAACTGAATTTGTGGCAAATAAAATGCTGGATACAAATATGATACCCGATGCAATCTGGACAAGTACCGCAACTCGCGCACAGCAAACAGCGCAAATTGTGGCTGACAGGCTGAATCTTAACCTTGATTTCGACATTAAGCAAATGCTATATAGGGAAAATGTCGATTGCGTGATTGACGAGATTTTGTCGTGCGACAACAGCATAAGCCATCTGCTTATTGTAGCGCACAATCCATTGGTATCGGAACTCACAAGCCAATTGTCAGGAACAGGCTATTTCGGCTGGTTCGGCACATCGGAACTTGTGTCGCTTGAATTCGCAACCGACAATTGGTCCGACATACTGACGGCAAAAATCTCAAGCAAGTTAAAGTTGTCGCCGTCAAAAATATAACGGCACTCATCTTTCCCATTTAGCAATCAATTCAAAAAAATATTTAGATATTTGCTGCAACCATTTCAACATTTTTCATCAATAGGTTAAACCGTGCGTTATGGATTTCACGACTGACTTTTGGACTAAAGCCTACAACCGAAACATTAGCAAGTTGACAGGCGTTTGCTACCGCTATGTAGCCGACCATCAACTGGCTGAAGATTTGGCTCAAGACGCCTTTATGTCTGCCATGGAAAAGTCGGGTTCATTTAAGGGAACTGGCCAATTTGATGCCTGGTTGCGTCGCATTACGGTAAACACCGCACTGCAACACATCAGGAAGCAATCGGCATCACAACTGTATGAAAACATTCTAACCGATGATGAAATGGACACTAGCGACAATCTTAACATTATCGCGCAAGCCGATTTCTCACAAGAAGAACTGCTTGCCGCCGTCAACAAACTGCCTGAACACCATCGTCTGGTCTTCAACATGTATGTCATTGACGGGTATTCACACGCTCAAATTGCAGATGAACTGGGCATTAGCGAAAATACATCGAAATCGCATTTGGCACGCGCACGCAAAAAACTTCAGGAAATATTGACCGAAGAAGCCCGAAAGAAAGAGCGCAAGAGCGCCTGGATGCTGTTGTTCCTGCCATTCGGCAAAGGCAACATCGATACGTTGTACAGCCACAGTTTCAGCAACTTCGGACTATCTTCCGCCACAGCGACAAGCCACGCAATCAACTTTGCCTGCGCAACTGGACACGTCACTGTCGGCTCAACAGCAACCATTGCCACTGGCATTGCATCTACTGCAGTGGTGGCTGGCGGAATTGGCGTAGGAGTGGCCGTCAACAATGCCGACAAAACGGTACAACCCGTTCAAAAGGAACATATTGTTGTGGTGGACAGCATCGCGACAGCAACTGATAGTATCGAGAACACTGATTCACTCTTAATTATAGACACGACACAAATACCCGTCGCCACTGACACCGCAAATGCAAAAGTGGTGGACACATTGCCATTTGTGGCTCCTGAGCCAACCGACACTCTTGCTCACGAAAACGACACTGTGGCATCGGCAAACGACACTGTGTCTTCAAAAAGCGAAAAAGTTGTCGTCAAACGTAAGAAACTGATACGCAAACGCGTGGTTGTAGTCAAAGACTCTGCACAATAAAATCTTTTTATGAAAAAGACTCTACTTCTATTTTCACTGCTCATCAACATTATAGTGGCAAATGCCCAAGACACCGTATATATATATGAAGAGGAAATCATATATGACACTATCTACGAAATAAATGATATTCAAGAAAATACTATTCACGACACTGTTGTACTGCAAAAGACCGAAACGAACACGATCCACGACACCATTGTCATACAAGAATCAAAAACGGATACGATAATAAAAATGGTGCCTGCGCCCGCTGATACTGAAAGTCATATTGCAGAAAATCCTGCCACAATCAACGAAAAGAAGAGAATACTCACGCTCGACTTCAACGTTGGCGGTGGAGCGTGGACAACGCACTGCGAGCCTTTGTTTGCAAAAAAACATATGGTCTGGAATCCTGGCGGCAGCTGGACCGCCAATATCGGCACATTGCTGACCGTAAACTTATCGAGACACGTCAACCTGAGCCTTGGCGCAAACTACATTGAACTTGGCAAAAACCCAAACTTCAAGACCTTCCTGCCATGCGACTACCCCGACTGCGATTACTGCGACATTGACGACGACAGCACATCATTTGGCTACAAGATGTTTTTTGACGGCGACAGCAAGACTGGCACCGACACTGTCGGCATAAAAGAGTCGGAAAGTTGCTACTATGTGATTTCAGTCCCTTTCAGAATTGGATACAAAATTGGAAAATTCACATCTTACATTGGTGCTGAATACAACTACAGAATCAGCCACAGCAAAGCATTCACCTATCAAGACAGCGACGTGAAAGACCTGCTCACCGTACACAATATTGCCGCCACAACTGGCTTCAGGTTCGACCTCAACCACCGTGTCGCATTCTCACTAAACTACAGTTACGGAATCACAAAGGATATGAAGCACAAGGCCTCGCTTTACCGACAAGAAAAAAACAATGACGGCGAACTCCAACTTGTCAAAGTGAAAGACTATGACGCCAACTGGCATACACACCGCATCGAAATCTGCACACATATCAAACTAGGCAAAAAATAGCCATTAATAATTTTTTTTCTGCATTTAGTGCAACCATTCAGGAAAATGCGCATCAATATGTCAAACGAACAAAAAACATATGATAATGAAAAAAGCATTTTCCCTTTTTTCTTATAGTAAATCTCGGATTTATTTCGTTACTTTGCATAAATATTACATGGTGGGTTCTATGAATCCACCGGATGACCAATGGTCAAAAATAGCGAGGAAT
>CALABN010000133.1 GCA_937885735.1 uncultured Bacteroidota bacterium
GGCCTCACATTGTGGGGCCTTTTTTATTTGTAGTTGTTTTGGATGCAAAGATTCTTATGCAATGCATTCACTGAAGGAATGTGATTCCGTTCAGAGTAATAAAGCCTTATTTTCTTCTTAAATCGTTTGTTTTACAGCATTTCCTTGACTTCGAGCAACATATCCTTGATTGACTCGAGCGACTTTATAACCTCAAAGTTGTTTATGGTGTCTTCCTTGTTGTCGTGAAGTTTCTTTTTGGCACCGTCCAGAGTAAGTCCGCGTTCCTTCACCAAATGATATATGATGTAGAAATTCTCGACGTCTTTCTTTGTGAACAAGCGGTTGCCCTTCTTGTTGCGTTGTGGCTTTATAATGTCAAATTCCTTTTCCCAAAAGCGGATTAAGGATGTGTTGACCCCGAACATTTCGGCTACTTCGCCGATTGTGTAGAAAAGCTTTTCAATTTTTTGTTCTTTGTATGGCATGGTTCAAATGTTTTAGTCAAAACTCATTGTCATTTGGCTCGATACGTTTATCATTTCCTCGTATTCCTCTGGAGTCAAATCTGTATAGTAGTAATTCACAGGGTTTTCTGTCTTGTCGTTTTTGCGTACCTCATAATGTAGGTGGGGCGCTGTGGAACGGCCTGTACTTCCAACTTCGCCAATAATCTCGCCACGTGTTACGCGTTGCCCGTTCTTTACGTTGACTTTGTCCAAATGTGCGTATAGCGTCTTGTAGCCGTAGCCGTGGTCGATAATCACTTTTTTGCCATATCCGCCAGGCGAATAGCCAGCGCTCACGACTTTTCCGCCACCAGTGGCATACACTTCAGTGCCTCGTGGCGCGGTAAGGTCGATGCCGTTGTGCATTTTCAGAGTGCGGTAGATAGGGTGGATGCGGTAGCCGTAGCCTGACGCAAATCGTTTCAGGTTTTTGTCGGCAATGGGCGAAATGGCAGGAATCGATGCCAGGAATTTTTCTTTGTCCTGGACAAGTTTCATCACGTTGTCGTATGACTCTGATTGGACAACCATTCGTCGGGTTAGGTTGTCAATCTTTTTTGATGTCTCAATCAGCAGTTCCGAATTTGAATATTGTTCAAGGTCCTTGTATGGGTTGGCGCCACCTATGCCTGCTTGCCGTACGTTTGAAGATATGGGCTCAATGCCGAAAATCAGACGGTATATGTTGTCGTCGTGTTGCTGAATCTCGTCCATGCTTTGTTCCATTTTTACAACTTTCTGGTTCAATAGTTCATATTGTAGCAGAAGTTGCTTGTTTTCACGCTTTTGCATTTTTTCGCCTGGCGTGTCGAAAAAGAACGAGAGGATAACCAAAAAAAGGAACGATGAGGATACAAGTATCACAGTGCCACGCAAAAACTTGAATATTTTCTGCTTTGGCGAGAGCTTGATTTTATCGTAGCTCAAAGTCTCTGAATTGAACCTGTATTTTGGCTTCGACATTATTTTTTTGAAAACTTGTTTTTTACATAGCAAAACTAATTAAAAAAAGTAAGTTTGCAACTTTCATCAAATAGGTAATTGATATTTGAAATTAAAGTTATATCTATATGAATTCTAAAGAAATACGCAATCAGTTCAAGGAGTTCTTCGCCCTCACCTTCACCTACACGATAGCAAGCAAGAAA
>CALABN010000134.1 GCA_937885735.1 uncultured Bacteroidota bacterium
GACGGCGACTACGAACGGGCTGCGAGGATCCGCGACACGATGTTCGCGCTCAAGGAGATGACGAAGGCCCATTTCGTCCGCAAGACGCCCGAGATGCACCGGGCGGATGCGATGCGCGGCCTCGCCGAACTTGTCGGCCTTAAGCGCCTCCTGGATCGCCTCCTGGATCGCCTCCGGCGTATCCGCCTTCGCCTATAGGCATTGGGAGCGGATTGCAATATGTCTTCTGAGCTTTGGCCGTTGTGGTCAATCCTAATAGCGTAATGGCTATTGCCGAAATCAGAGTTTTCATATCATTAGATTTTATTGGTTGATTAATATTTTTTCTATTATGATTGTCGATGATGATTCTATGCAGATGTAAAAAATGCCATTATGCAGGCCATAAAGGTCTATAGGAATAACGGTTACACCATCGTTTATGGTAATCGCGATTGTTTTTCTTGTGTTTCCGAAAAAATCCTTGACGTTTATAGTTACATCTGTGATGTTGTTGCATTCAAGTTTCAAGTTAGTTAGCGAAGAGGCTGGATTAGGGTACAGTGAAGCCAATTCCAATGATTTAAAGAGATTATTGTATATATAGCAAGCGTTATAGTAATCGCAGATGTTTTTGATACTGTTGAATATGTTTAGGTGACCTCCAGAAACAGTTATGCCATTTAGTTGAGGAGTAACATTCACTCCATTCATTATTGCAGATTTCACTAAAAGTGCCGTTTCTTCAGGTTTTTCAACAATATCATTTTGAAATTCATCTATTGGCAAGAGATACAACAAGCCAATTGCACCACTAACATATGGAGCCGATGCTGACGTGCCACCAAAGTATCCATAACCGCCATTGTTTAAAGTAGTATATGTGTTATTGCCTGGTGTTGCCATATCGACAGACTTGTAGCCATAAGCGGAATCTGAAATTTTGTCGCCCGACAAGTTTGAATTGGTAACGGTTATTATATAGTCGCTTTGACAAGTTGTGGGCATGTCACCATATACGTCGACATCAATATTGTCGTTAGGTACGGAATTAACACATAAAACTCCTAAACTACCTAATTTTTCATACATTAAGCACCATTCTGGGTAGTCGCACGCAAACAACGAGTCTTTGCCCCAAGAACAATTTACTGCTACTATGTATGCTCCAAATTCTCCATTTGTGCGATTGTACATATCTCGCATATTGTAAATGTATTGTAGCGATTTTATTATTGACTCTATACTTTCTCCTTTTACGATATTCAGCAACCTTACTACGGGACAAATACCGTCAATGCCAATATTGTTGTGGACCGCACCAATTATGCCATTTACAGGTGTGCCGTGCCAATTGCCACTTCCTTCTATTGATACGTCATTTGTATTATTGCGGAAATTCCAGCCATTGATGTCATCTATCAATCCATTGCCGTCATCGTCAATTCCATTATCAGGAATTTCCGCCTTATTGTACCAAATATTATCAACTAGGTCGTTGTGTTGCAAATTGACGCCGTTGTCTATTATGGCTATTACTGGAGTATCTGATAAAAAGCAGTCAGTGGCGGAAATTGCTTTCACTGCCTCATAATAGTCTATCAGTTCAAGATTGGTTTGGGCAAAAATGTGGCAACATAATATTATTGAAAAGGCACATAATATTATCTTTTTTGTGGTCACGCCATGAACGTCATTTATTCAACAACCTCGTAATAAGCGTATTTTGCCATAGAGAGACCTGCTCGTGCACCTATTTTAACAATAGAGCCAACGTGCATTAGTGAATCTGTGAAATGAGTAGTTATAGTCACCCTATAACTTGAGTAGCCGTTGCTATTTTCGGCGCCATATTCAAATTGGAAGTCGTTATTGCCATTTTTAAGGGTTTCAATATTTTTTTCATCTATTTGTCTTGTGAAATACGGATAATTTTTGTCTTCATAGCATATTTCAATTAATGTTTGATGTACGGTATTGATAGCAACAGCAATAGTGTCATTTTCTATTGGTGTCAGATTTTCATTTTTTATGATTACGTATTGTGACTGTTGGTCATCATGTGGATTGTCTTCGCAACTCGCAAATATTACGGCTGTGGCGCAAATGGCCATTGCCTTGCATAATTTTATATTGATGTCGAATTTTTTCATGGTAGTCATTGTAATACGAGTAGGTTTTTACATTGAACGGTTAATATTTTAACATCTGAGGCAAAGAAATATCCAGTGCATCCTTTGCTCATATTGGTGTATACATTGTCGGGAATGGTGGAAAATGTTCCTGAAGCCCATTCTGTCAAGTTCAGTTTCGATATCAGGTACTTATAGTAGTTGTCGGAAACAGACATTTTTACAAATCTAATGTAGTCGTCTGGCCGACCGCCAAATCCGTATGTAACATCCCGAGTCTGGAATACACCTTGCGGATAGGTTACGCTGTGGGTATATGTGTGGTCCCATGAATAGATAATCGAGGGTGATGGTACTGTATCTATTATATAACCATTAATCCAAATGTTTCGGCTTTTGTAGCCGAATGTGTGGTCGGCTTGATTTATTTCAATATGGTCTATTATGTCCTTGTAAAGGGTGACAGAAACAGGCAAGTATTCCACTTGGATGGAGTCACATTCTACCATATTGTCGGAACCGAAGTATTTTCGTCCTTCATATTCAATCATAATGCTGTATGTTTTTCCAACCTTGCCAGCAAACTCGTCAATGGACGCATATTCTCCAGCATTTTCCGTTTCGCAATAGGCATACGCGTTTTGTCCGTCGCTGACTTCTACCGTAGCATTGCTGACAGGTATTGCAATAGTATCGTTGACAGACATGGGCTTGCTAATGTAGACCAGTTGCTTGCCCATAACCGAGCACACACCGCCTTGCACAACTATCTCGTAGGGAATATCGCCGTCGGCAAAATGCAAGTCAACTTCTTCCTCGTTGCAGGCTGTAAGGGCAAGAAGAAACGAAATAGAAATTAATTTTTTATATATCATTGGAGTTTTGTAAAAGAGGGTTCAAAACGTTTTTATATTCTTCATTGCAAATAAGGTTGCTAAAATCAACCTACGAATACGTTTTGACCCCTCATTTTTTTAGTATTCAAATTCAATTGTAACAGAATTGTTACTACCTTTATACTTTCTAGTAGCCTTCATCACGTAGCAATTTGCTGATTTTGAAACATCTTCATTATATTTAATTCTTGTCCATTCAGAAACTATGGTTTCCCAAAATGTGCTTGATTTTGAACGCAAAAAGAAAACCCCATAATACCCTCTGTGAAGGATGTTATGTCCATAGATGCGTGCGGTAACTATACCTTTATTTCCTCTACCTGACTCACCTAAATATTTTGAATAGTGAGTTCCATATTTCCATCCTCTTACATCAGCATCATATGGGTCTGTGATTTGTAACATTACAGATTTTACGTTTTTTTGAAGATTTTCACTAATGATTCTGGTAGAAATAGAGGCAGAACGGGGCTGGTCATATTCTTCATCGTCATCATCTTCCAAATCCGCCTCGTTCGCTTTATTGTGGTCATTTGCAGATAGTATGTCATAACTATTTTCACCTTCTTTTACGGGTATGAGAAGGAAGTTGTCAGAAGACCACATGTTTAATATTGACTCATCGTCTGAACCTATTAATAAGATGGCGGAGTTTTCTTTTTCAGAGTCAAAAATTTCAACTTCTTTTGTGTATTTTCCAAACTCATCATCAATGTTAATTGATTGTGCATCTTCTTTTGTGCAGGAATAAAAAACAGAAGCAATAGCAAAAGATGTTAGAGTTATTGCACCAGTTATGAAACATTTAGTTTTCATATTCGTATATTTTTTTCGTGTTAATTTAATTAATACCTCATGGACTCTTCCGGAAGTCAATTGGGCGGCTCTTTCAACAAGCCCTGCCCTATGGCTGTTTT
>CALABN010000135.1 GCA_937885735.1 uncultured Bacteroidota bacterium
ACAGCTTCTCGAAAGTCTCGCGGGCAGAGAAAAGACTCTCTCTGTTCTTGAAAGCGACGGCGAGATAAAATTCAACGAGTACCCGATGTGCTCAGAGTGGCAGCTTAAAAAGCGCGAAGAAATAAACAGCGCAATTAAAAACGCTCTTTGCAGTGAGGTGAAATAAAATGGTTGTTCTTCCGTGGATTTATAAAAGAATCGTCAGCGCGTTCCTTGCGGTTATGCTCTTTTTCACAGGCGGACTGTGGAAAGATGTTGTGGCGAATCCGACAGAAAAAATCGCCGAGGGTGCGGATATCCGCGTTGTAACCTTCAACCTCAGATACACGGGCTCAGGCAAAACTTCAATCGCCTACCGCGCTCCGCTCATGGCAGCTCAGCTTAAAGAGATTGACGCTGACTCAATGGGCTTTCAGGAGGCAACGCTCCGCTGGATGATTTACCTTGAAAAGCACCTTGACGGCTACGATTATGTAGGTGTTTCAAGGCAGGACGGTATGCAGATAGGCGAATTCAGGTTTGATTCCGTCCTCACAATATCTCAAAAAAGCGAGTTGACGGCAATTACAAAAGTCTCTTTTGTCGAGCGATACGCCAAAAACATCGGGCTTGTACAAAAACAGCAAATCGACATATATTCAGATACTTACAATCCTGATGCCGACATTGAGGACCGCATAACGCAGGGCACACTCATTTATTATGATTTAATTGGCTTTGGCAAATGATTGAGCAGGAGGCATTGTCACTTTACGATTTGCTACATAATGTGAAA
The DNA here is from genome assembly GCA_937885735.1 of uncultured Bacteroidota bacterium. The sequence continues at coordinate 776 of CALABN010000135.1, forward strand.
GCCGAATTGAAGTCGGTTTTTGCATCATCGGTGTGGGTTGTGGCCGAGATTATGGAGTGCGGACTCAACCGCAATGGCCACTGCTACCTTGAATTGGTTGAGAAGGACCAGGCTTCTGACAAGATTGTCGCCAAGGCCAAGGCTACAATATGGGCGGGAGTCAGTTCCCGTTTATTGCCTTATTTTGAATCGGTTACGGGCGAGTCTCTTCATACGGGAATGAAGGTGTTGGTGCGTGTCACGGTAGAGATGTCGGAGGTGTACGGATTCAGTCTTAACATTTTGGATATTGATGCACAATATACATTGGGCGACATTGCCCAACAGCGGGCAAGAGTGATAGCGCAACTTACCGCCGACGGTGTCATTGATATGAACAAGCAACTTGAACTGCCTATTGTAATTCAGCGTGTAGCGGTTATATCGTCGGCCACGGCCGCAGGTTGGGGCGATTTCAAGAACCAGATTGAGTCCAACGACCATAAATATGCCTTTCATTTGGATTTGTTTCCAGCCTTGATGCAGGGCGACGGCGCATCGGCGTCCATTATCGATGCCCTGAACCAGATTTTTGCCCGTATCGACGAGTTCGACGTTGTGGCGATTCTACGAGGCGGAGGCTCAAAATCCGACTTGAGTTGCTTCGACCAGTACGAACTTGCATACAATGTTGCGCAATTCCCATTGCCAGTCATTACGGGCATTGGTCACGAGCGCGACGATTCGGTCCTTGACCTTGTCGCAAATGTGCGCTTGAAGACGCCAACGGCCATTGCCACATATCTCATTGACCGTATGGCTGATTTTGAGAATAACATTGATGAAAGGTTTGGCTACGTCATCGATTTGGCCAGGCAGTATCTCGATTCCAATGTCCAATGCCTTGAAAGAGCCACACAAAGATTTGTGTTGGGAGCACAGAATGTTGTCAATATGCAGTCGCAACGTCTTGCAAATGTTGAGGTTGTGGCAAAAAGTGCCTTGTGCCGTTTCTTCGATTATCAGCAGATGCGCATCTCGTCATATAAACAAAAGATTGGCTTGTTGCCCAAAATCACCGTCAATGCCGAAATGTCTAGAATGGTACAGTTGAATCAGCGTCTGGATATGTCGCTGAAAGGATATCTTGATTCCAGGCAGAAGCAACTTGAGAAACTTGAGACAATCAACCGCCAATTGGACCCGCAGAATGTACTTAAGCGTGGATATGCCATAGTCAGTTTGGCAGGCAAGCCAGTCAAGTCGGCCAGTCAAGTCAAGCCAGGCGATGAGTTGACAATCCAGGTTGCCGACGGCAGGATTGAAGGCGTGGCAAAGTGAAGTGGAAAAGTGGTTCATCGTACGGATTATACAGATTTTTGCATTCAATCCACTCACATAATCACTTCATTTTTAGTTTATTTTGGAGTATTGTCCGGGTTGTGGCAATGCTTGTTGAGTAATTATTATTGGTGTCCGGTAAAAATAAGTTGAATACGTGTAAATAATTGATAATAAATTTTATATGTCGATTGTTTGTGTGATGGGCTTGTTTTTTTTAGTGATAGAAACAATTATAAGTTGGTATTGGTTTATGAGTTTGATATTCAGTTAAATAAAATCTGTATTAATCAGTCTAATCTGTGTCATCAGCGTTCTATACGCGTTAGCGGATAACAATAAATAAAAAAGGGAATAGACGTGTGTCCATTCCCTTTCCATAAAATAGTTGCTAACGCTATTTTTTCAGGCTGTCGCCTAAATTTTTCATTTGCTCAATGTCCGATTCTGTCCACTTGTTCATATACAGCATCAAGCCGTCAGCCGACTTAATCTTGCCGTCGGTGTACAGATTCAGGAACTCGTTAATCTTATTCAGGAACTCGTCAAACGAATGCTTAAGCAGTTTCTTGCCGTCAAATGCATCGGCGTAGCCTTCTACGTTTCCAAAGTGGTAAGAAGCAAAGTCAATCAGGCTTCGCAATGTTTCCTTTATTTCCTTTTTCGATTTGTTGGCGCGGAATGTCGTGTAAACTGAATTTTCCAGTTCTGTCAGTTTCTTCAGTTGCTCGTCAATCTCTATGATGCCCATTTCGCAGTTCTCGTTCCATTCAATCAGTGGCTGTTCGCCAACTTCTGCGTTGAATTCGTTGTCTGGCTCAACCTTTGTGGCAGGCTTGCTTGCCTTTTTAGGTTTGGCTGGAG
>CALABN010000136.1 GCA_937885735.1 uncultured Bacteroidota bacterium
GACATCGAACTGCTCAAAAATGAAGCCAAACTGGCGCCCTACGGGCATGTAGCCGGCAACAATGGTGCGGTTGCCGTCGGGGTCGAGCTTGACGACATCCTTGGCCATGAACAGATAGTAGGTGTCGCTTTGTTGCGTGCCGAGGGCCTTTATTGCCGACTTCTCGTCGGCACTGTAAACCGAAAGAGGTCCGCTTCCGCCGTGCACGAAGTTCCGCCCGTCGGCATATTGTATTTTCACTGATGGCGCTGTGCTGAGCCTTACGCTGGCAACGGCGGGCCTGAAAATGTCATTCAGCTCTTTTTCAAGTTTTTGTATGCCTGGCAGGCTGACATCATTCACCGGTACAAGGCAGATGTTTATCTCTTTGGGCTCGAACGTAACAAGGTTGAGCTTGCCAACCACCTCGGTGGTGGTGTCGGAGGTGCTTTTTTCCACAGCAATGCTGTCTGCCAATGCTTGGGCATTGGCTGTGCTATCCACTTGCGCAAAGGTGGTGGCTTGCGTAAGGAGGAATAGGAGTAGTATGTGGAGAACGAATTTCAACTTGCTACTTGAATAAAGCTATAATACCCATAACTATTTCTACTTATACCCGCATTGAGACCAATCAATAGGTATTTCCGGGCAGTAATCGGTATTAAGTATGCATTGCATTTTCGTGGTTGCTATTAGACACTTAAGTTGTTTGAAATATTTAAACGTAGCCTCTTCTAAATTAGAAAACTTAGATAAATCTTCCTCAAACTTAGTCCAATCTTCTTTGTATTCTTTGAATGGTCCCTTGCAATCAACTATATAGTCATGTAAATGAAATCTATAGTCGGATAATTTGCTGTATACAAAAACGTTTGTGTATATATTGTGATCTGTGTATATGTTTCGCTCCGAATGAATCGAAACACTTATGTTTATTATTTTATTTTTAAATACTATACAAACATTGCATGAACCATAGTCAAAATCATAATTTTCATTATGCATATCTGGTGTCGTGTATTTGAAATGACATTGCGAGTCAGAGAAAGACTTGTCTTTCATTATGACGCACACCTCGTTAAATGTTTGTTTTACAAGTCTGTAAAATTCATCCAGCAAGAAATTTACATCTTTAATTTCGTAGTCTGACGGAATGACTGGCTCATAATCTGTATCGAGAATGAGTTGCATTTCTTTGGTTTCGATTAGACTGTCTAGGTTAGCAAAGGTTTTATTTGTCACTGATTCTAGGTCAGGAATACCTGTAAAACTCTTTCCAAATGATGTCCAATCTTTGGAATAATCCGAAAATGGCTGAAAACGATTTCTAACATAATTGTGTAACGTAAAGTAGTACTTGCGTTCTCTGCTAATGATACGTGTTCGCAATGCAATAAACGATTGCCCCCCTTGTAAATTGTCAAATCCTTTTATTTGAAATTTTAATTCAATGCATTTTGTTAAAAAGCAAACATCGATTACTATGATCCCCAATTTAAATTTGTCTCCATTTGTATCTGGGATGGTATCATCCTTTAAATATTTGTCATAGTCGTAATGGAAAGTCTTGCTATTTATGATTACACTCTTGGTTCTATATTTTACTTTTACTACATTATAGAATTCTTCAAGAATTGAGTTTGCAGTATTTATGTTTACTAATTGTCCCATCCCATTACTTGTTTTTCAAGACTGTAAAATAAACTTTCTGATTTGTTGTTTAGCGGATTGCCGATGTCGATAATTGTATATCCATCAGATTTCATTTTTTCAAGCCAAATTTAGAGTATGCTAATATACGGAAAGATGTCGTTTAATGACAATTGGTTGCGTAGCGAATATTTAAATGCTGGTTGCTCCGTTATCGGCTGTTATTTTCAAAAAGCGTCGTTGGCAACCCGACATTTTTTCAAAAATTGTGGCAAAGCAATCTATATAACTCCCTATATTTGGTACGTAATACAAAAACAAATAAAAATGAAAAGCAACATCTTACTCATTGCTATGGCATTAGCCATATTGTCTTCGTGCTGTGACAAGCAACAGATAAAAGTTGCCTGCATAGGCGACAGCATTACCGAAGGACACGGAATAAAGATTCAAAGCGAGTCGGGCTACCCTGTTGTCCTGAACAAACTTCTGGGCGACAATTACAGCGTGCAGAATTGCGGCAAGAGCGGCACCACGCTGCAAAAGGAAGCCGACTATCCGTACTGGATTTGCAAGGAATTTTCTAACGCATTGGCGCTTGATGCCGATATCATTGTCATTAAGCTGGGAACTAACGACACAAAACCGCAGAACTGGAATGCCGACCGATTCAGAAAGGACTATCAGGCACTTATCGACACTCTGAGGTCAGGCAACCGCAATCCGAAAATCTTTGCGTGCACACCCGCACCCGCATTCAGCCACGGATGGGGCATCAACGACTCGATAATAGCCAATGGCGTAATTCCAATTGTCAGCGAACTGGCCAGCGCCAATAACTTGACCGTCATCGACTTGCACGAAGGCCTGAAAAGCCAGGAAAAGTCATTCGCCGTTGACGGCATCCACCCTGACGAGGCTGGCGCCGCTTATATGGCTGGACTAATCGCAAAAGCGATTAAGGAATGATTTTCAAGTACGTCAATATGCGCAATTGTTTTTTTTCGCGAATAGATTCAGAAACGCAGGTTGCAGGTCATTCCTACAGCCTGCGTTTCTGTTTGGTAATAAGGCATAAGATAGATATTATGATTCTTGCGGCCCCTGAAAATGTGCTTTGCCAAAAATGGATAGAGCAAATGCGCAACCTCAACCGACATGATACCCAATCCGGCGCCACCAACCACATCGGTAAGCCAATGACGGTCGTTGTACATCCGCAGGAAACCGACTCCCGCCGCAACAGTGTATCCGCCAATGCCAATCCACGGCGATACATCCCAATACTCGCGGGCCAGCAAGTGCGCGCACATAAACGCTGTGGCGGTATGTCCTGAAGGGAATGAATTGTCGGCGTGCGACGACGGCCGTTCGCGCATAGCAGCCGTCCTTCGCGTCCACGTAGGAGCTGTATTCGGAGGGCATCGCGCTTCCGTCGCCGCCGCGGGTCGTGATATAATGTCCGGGCGTTCCCTGCAGATAGGTGTTGAACTGCTTCTCGATTCCGAGCAGACCTTCGTCCGTACCGACGACGCCGATGACGCCCGGCCAGTCGCCCGCGTAGGCCGCCGCCAGCGCGTAGGCCTTGCCGGGCTCGACCGAACCGACCTTGCCGAAGGACCCGAGAGCCTTCAGCGCCGGTCCGTTCGGATCGGTGCCGCCGACGCTGTAGATCTGCCGCCCGGCCGTCACCGTCCCGAACGGACCCTCGCCGAAGTAG
>CALABN010000137.1 GCA_937885735.1 uncultured Bacteroidota bacterium
GCACAGCAACCTGCTCAAGACAAAATCCAAAATCCTTTGAAATCAATTTATAGAATCCGCCTTATTTAATTTATTTTTAAACAGAAACACATTAACGGAAATGAGCATTTTTGAATCCATCATCATCGCAATTGTAGAGGGGCTGACCGAATTCCTGCCCGTATCATCGACAGGCCATATGATTATCACCCAAGGACTTTTGGGTGTAGAGAGCACCGATTTTGTCAAGGCTTTCACAGTGATAATACAATTTGGCGCAATACTTTCGGTTGTTGTCCTTTACTGGAAACGCTTCTTCAAGTTGAACCAGACGCCCGCACCCGAAGGAGCATCGGCACTGAAACAGTTCATCCACAAGTTCGATTTCTACTGGAAACTGCTTGTGGCATTCATTCCTGCCGCCGTGTTGGGCTTTATTTTCAGCGACAAGATTGACGAACTGCTCGAGAGCGTGAGCGTTGTTGCCACAATGCTGGTGATAGGCGGAGTGTTTATGCTCTTTTGCGACAAGATTTTCAACAAGGGTTCTGACGACACCGTGCTGACCGAAAAGCGCGCCTTCTGCATCGGACTGTTCCAGTGCATAGCAATGATACCCGGCGTGTCACGTTCAATGGCCACCATTGTAGGCGGTATGGCACAAAAACTCACACGCAAGGCTGCCGCCGAATTCTCGTTCTTCCTGGCCGTGCCTACTATGTGCGCCGCCACTGGCTACAAACTTCTCAAACTCATTCTCGACCCTGCAGGAATGCAGACGCTGACTGAAAATTTGGGAGTGCTTGTCATTGGCAACGTAGTGGCATTTGTAGTCGCACTTTTGGCCATCAAGTTCTTCATCAGCTTTGTCACAAAATACGGATTCAAGCTGTTTGGCTGGTACCGCATATTGGTTGGCGGACTGATTCTGGTGCTTATGGCCTGCGGATATAACCTTACTGTTTAATCAAAATTGGTGCCTGCAAAAAATTAAAAATTTGTAAAATCCGTTTAATCACGCGTCATCAGCGTTCTTTTCAGATTAACGGACATCTTAAAAAAATAATTTTTCAACTATGGATACACTTTTCGAACACATCGGGCAATTCAAGAAACGCGCCGAAGGCAAGATTCCCGCACAATCGTTGAGCCATCAACTGCTTACCAAGACAATAGACCTTCTGTTCCCCATATTGTGCGACGACACACAATCGACCGAGGCCCGCTTCTACGATATGAAGCACCTTATGCATCAGGCATTGTCGCAACTGTCGCTTTCCGATGAGCAGATAAACGACGAAATAGAGACTTTCGCCAACTCGCTCGAACTGCTGTACCTTCGTATGATTGAGGACGCCACCGCCATCTACAACGGCGACCCTGCAGCCGAGTCCATTGAGGAAGTGGTGGTCACTTATCCTGGATTCTACGCCATTGTGGTTTACCGTCTGGCTCATCAACTCTACGAGCAGAACATTCCAATTCTGCCACGACTGTTCACTGAATACGCTCACGGCAAGACTGGCATCGACATTCACCCCGCCGCACAAATCGGGCATTCGTTCTGCATCGACCACGGCACAGGCATCGTTGTGGGCGAAACCACCATCATAGGCAACAACGTGAAACTATACCAAGGCGTCACTTTGGGCGCATTGAGCGTTGACAAGTCTGAGGCTGGTGTCAAGCGCCACCCGACAATAGAGGACGAGGTGACCATTTACGCTGGCGCAACCATTTTGGGCGGAAAGACGGTTGTAGGCCACAACTCTGTAATTGGCGGCAACGTCTGGCTTACCGAAAGCGTCGACGCATATTCCACTGTATTCAACAAGAGCAACGTGTACGTAAAAAACAAGAAATAACCAGTTATGAAGGCAAACAACATACTTGACTTGATTGGCAACACGCCTGTAATGCGACTCGCCAAACTTTTTCCAGAATCGGAAGTGTGGATTAAGGTTGAAAGCAAAAACCCAGGCGGCAGCACCAAAGACCGCGTGGCGCTCAAAATGATTGAAGATGCCGAGCAAAAGGGCCTTTTGGACAAAGACACCGTGATTATAGAGCCAACCAGCGGAAACACTGGCATTGGCCTGGCTATGGTTGCCGCCGTCAAGGGTTACAAGCTGATGCTTGTAATGCCCGACTCTATGTCGATAGAGCGTCGCAAGCTTGCATCGGCCTATGGCGCCGAGGTGGTGCTCACACCCGCCGCATTGGGTATGAAAGGTTCCATTGACAAGGCCAACGAACTGGCTGGCAGTATGAAATCGTGGATTCCTATGCAGTTCGACAACCTGTCGAACCGTCAGGCCCACATCGACACCACCGCCAAGGAAGTGATTGCCGATTTCGCCGAAGGCATCGACTACTATATGAGCGGCGTTGGCACTGGCGGACACCTTACAGGCGTTGGCATCGAAATTAAGAAGAAATGGCCAAACGTAAAGGTGTGGGCCATTGAACCGTCCGACTCGCCCGTGCTCAAGGGCGGACAGGCCGGGCCTCACAAGTTGCAGGGAATTGGCGCAAACTTCATTCCCGGCAACCTCGATATGTCCATTGTGGACGAAGTTGTGGACATTGATGCCGACGAGGCTTACGAATTCACGCGCAGGATTGTGAAGGAAGAAGGCCTGCTTGTGGGCATTTCAACAGGTGCCACACTGGCAGCCATCGCAAAGCGTATGCCCGAACTTCGCGGTAAGCGGGTTTTGTGCGTTGCCTGCGACACTGGTGAACGCTACTTGAGTGTCGACGGATTGTTTTAGCCTGTTTTCAACCAAAAAGCATAGCCTATGAAAAAGACATTGTTGCTCACGGTCGGCATTTTGCTTGCCACTGTAGGCACCGCCCAAAAAAACGAGATTTCATCGATGCGTTGGGGTGCCGACTTCAACATTCACATCACCTTCAGCAACGACTCATCCACCATTCTCGACGTCCGTGGACTGTACCACTCTACTTCCACAATGCCACAAATGGCTGTGGGTTCAGAGGAGGTGACCTACTACCCTGTCACCCTCGACCCGGAGTTTGTGGAGGCTCTCAAGAACCGCAACATCGAGACTTTTGCCAGTGACACCACACCGACAAGAATCCACAACGACTCTGTCCGCGCAAAGACTCTTTGGAGCGCATTGCACAACGAGATTGGCGGTGGCTACATTCATTTCATAAATTGCCTCATCTACAGCCTTGAATCGAGAAACCTGAATCTATATTCTCCTTTCTACAAACGGCCTGAATCCAATTGGAAACCCAGTCCAATGACTGAATCGTACAGGCGTACGCAAAAATGGAAATACTATTTCCCCGACAACCAGAAACTTGCGCAAAAAGAGTATCTGATTAAGGAAAAGAAAGGGGAATTGGGCGACATCAGACTGCTTCCTAAATCATTTATTGAACTGTTCCTCAATACCAACCAAAAACAATATGACCTGCTTGTCGCCAATGGCGAAACTAACAAAGTGGCCATTATTAATATGATCAGGCTTTTAGTCAGTTCAAACTATCTGGGAATAGACCAGATAACGCTGATACAAGGCGCCGTGTCAAAATCAATTATGAAATACACGATGAACAGCCTGCCGTCGGTCATCGTATTCGATGATTTCGGCGCTGCCGCTGCAATGACTCTCGACCACGAAGGCTACAAGATTGACAATGTGGTGTTCAACAAGCAGGACGAACTTTCAAGCGAAGAAATCGAGCAACGTATGCAACTTATAAAAGGTGTTATAAATCAGGTAAATACAATAAATAAGAAAATCTTCGAACGTAACCTGAAGAACTACTACAAATAGGAATCAATAGCATCCTGTCAAAAATGCCGTCCGAAATTAGGGGTTGAATTTACCCCTTGCCGTAACAATGATTCCTGCTTCAACAAAAGGGATGGTGGATAGGCGATAAAAGTCATAAGTTCGCTTTAGTGCTACAGCGCCACCTTCCGCAAATCGCACACCATAATGTACTCCTCGTCATTCTCTGAAATTGTGACGAAACCGAATTTACGATACAGGCGGACGGCATAGTTCTGCTTCTGGACTGAGAGCGACACCTTGCCGTACCCGCGAGCCTTGAGTTGGCCGAGCATTGCCGACATTAGCGCTGTGCCTATGCCACAACTGCGGAACTCCTTGTAGAGCGAAATGGCAAGCGACGGCACCGTGTCGTCGATGTGGCCGTAGTCGTCCATTATACGAACCCATACGGCACCTACTATCCGCCCCGAAACCTCGGCGACATATGCAATGTCGGCATCGCGTGTGCAAAAACCCTCGACATAAACCTGCAACTCAGGAAGTTTGATGATGTCGCGGTGAGGTGGCTCCACTCCTTCTGGGATGAAAATGGCCTCGTAAAGAAAATCGTCAAGATATGCGGTCTCGCTGTCGGCTAATGGGCGTACGCTGTATTCCATAATGTGATATTGACAAGATTAGCAACGTTTTATCTCTTTACCAAATGGCATAAGGGACATAACCATAAGTTTGAAATGCTGTACTGCAAACGGAATGCCGATTATGGTGATGGCGAACGCCACGCACATAAACAGATGGAAAATGGCCAACTCCCACCAGCCCAGCAAAATCCAGACAAGATTCATCACTATTGAAAGGCATCCGTCGGCTTGGGGCTTATTGACGGCCTCACGCCCGAAAGGACACAGCGCGAAACCGCCCAACTTGAACAGTTGCAAGCCGAATGGTATGCCGATTATGGTCAGGCAAAACAAGAACCCATACACACAGTAGAACAGGCATATAATCAAGCCTCCGAATATTATCCACAAAATATTTCCGAGTGTACTCATCGCATTTTTTTCTGCAAATATATCTTGTTTCTAGTTACTGGTTACTAGTTTCTAGTTACTAGTTTCTGGTTGCAGGTTTCTTGTTTTGCTACAAAAATAGGACTAAAACTCGATGCGATAGGCGATGTTTGGAAAATTCATATTCATATAGCGAGGCTCCATTTTGTTTGTCTTTACCGAATATGAATGGCCTTGGAATCCGTGAAGGTGCAGAAATTCAATGACAAAATGGTGAGCCACCTTTTCCTTGTTCACCGTATATTTGAGCGAGAAGGCGTAGTTCAAATTGGTTCCCACCTGCCCCTCAAACGGACGAGTCTCGTCGCAAGGCGCATCGTGGTCAGGGCGGGCCACAATCTCCTCGTATGACACACCTTCGACAAAAGGCGTGTATCGTTCGCCACCCTGGAAGGTGACACGGCCATTGATGCCAAACACATTCTTGTCGCCTTGTCCGACCATCCACTCCTTTCCGCCCAAAATGTTCAATATGTAGTTGCGGTTGAAAAGCGTCCCGTGCCAGTCGCCTTGGGCATCCTTATAGTCCGACTTATACAGCGTGGCCGTCATCATTCCGTAAAATCCGTCCTTCAGATAGCGCTCAAGCGTAAGGTCGATGCCATAGTTTCGGCCGTTGCCGTCGTTTGTCAGCCTCTGGTCGATATAGAAATTATTGTTGTTAATTATCGAGAACGATGTGCCTTCCTCGACAGGAACGTCGTACAGATACTGGAAGAACGGCTCTATCTTGAGTAGCGAGTTTTCGGTCAGACGGCAACTGTAGGTCAGCATAACGTGCTGCGACTTTGTCAGGGCCAGGTCCTTGTTGACCAGTTCGCCATCGGCCTCGACAAAATAAGCCTCGTTGCGCTCCTTACGGCTATACATACCGTATGCCACCGACAATGTTCCACGTTCCGACGCCTTGTAACTGAAACTCAGGCGCGGTTCGATGTTCCACTCCTTGTTTATGGAGAAATACATTGCGTTGACGCCTGCAATCATCGACAGCCTGTTGCTGAACGAAACCTTGTGGTTGGTGAACAGGCGCGTGATGCCTGCATCGCCGTCGACGTTGTAAATCTGGCGCATCGCCCCGTACGTCTCGATGCATCGGTCCATACGCGAGTCGAAGCGGAAATGCTGGTGGTTGACGCCGTTCTGCATTGTGTACTTGGCGCTGAACTTATGCTGATGGAAGATGTCGAAAATGATTACCGAATTGCTACTGTTGCCATCAAGATTAAGCGACTTGTTTGAGACGCTGTCGTAATCGTAACTGCTGAGTTTGTCGTTGTTGTAACTGTAGGCGACTGACGTTTTCAGTTGTCCGCCGTTGTTTATCAATATCTTATGGTTTGCGCCGATGACGCCCATATATTGGTCGGCACGCGACGAGTTCATATCGAAAACCGACTCCCAATCCTCGACATCGAGTTCGGCTGAAGTGTACTTGTCGATAAGTCCAGTGCCCCACACCTGAAATGTTCCGATGTTGTCGGTAGGCATATTCAACTTGAAGTTCAAATCTTGATAGTCCATCGTTTCGCCAGACAGATTCAGGAATTTGGCCTTGGTAGCCAACCCCATCGTGCTGTATCGGTAATTGACAAGGTACGAACCTTTTCCGCCCTTGCGGAACGGACCTTCCGACGCAAAATCGAGACCAAGCGTGCCAACCTGGAATGTGTGCTCATACTTGGTGTTGTTGCCGTTTCGCATCTTTATGTCGAAAACACCCGAAATGGCATTTCCGTACTCGGCTGGGCAAGCGCCAGTCATAAAATCGCTGTTGCCGAGCACCAACCCGCTCAACGACGAAAACACGCCACCGCCCGCGCCTGTTATTTCGGCGAAATGGTTCGGATTCTGTACCTCGATTCCCTCAATGCGCCAAAGCATCATCTGTGGCGCGGCACCGTGAATGCTGATGCCATTTGAGGCTCCTGCCGACGACACACCCGCGAAAGTGGTCGCCACACGCCCCGGGTCGCTGACGCCACCTGCGTATCGGCTCGACTCCTCGACGCTGAACATACGGGCACCTACTGGCGCCATCTGGTTCAGAGGCTCCTGCTTGTTTACGGTCGGCGTCACCACAACCTCGTCGAGTTGAGTCGGCATCTCCGTCATTTCGATATTGATAACCAGTTCCTTGCCCGACGACACCAGCATCTCCTTTATTACAACTGGCTCATAGCCTATAAATGTGGCGCGAAGCGTATGTCGGCCTACTGGCACGCCCTTGATGATGAAGTTTCCGTCGGCATCGGATGTTGTGCCGAGTTGCTTGTCGTCCTCGATGTATATGGTGGCGGTGGGGATTGTCTCGCCCGAAGCGACATCGGTAACCGTACCGCGAATTGTCTGGACTGTCTGTGCGTTGATAACGTTGATGAATGATGCAAATACTGTTGCAATTGCAAAAAATCTTTTGAAATACATTTTCATACTTTTTTTGGTTTTCTCTTCACAATGATGCGTCATTGCAAAAAGGTTGCAGAAAAAAAATCTATTTTCTTGCAAAAAAAAGCGTCCCAACCAGTAAATGCTGATTGGGGCGGTTTGCATCTATGGTTGTTATATTTTTAAATGGTTTTGGAAATATCGGTATCGGAACAGTTCTTGGTGCTGTACTGGTTGGAAATGACATAAAGATTCCTGTCAAGTATTTTAAGGCACCATTTGATAAAGTGACGGGCATGAATTGACCCACTTGCGAATTGGGACAACCCTTATTGTGTATCCATCCTGCACAACTGTTTCCTCTTGGTCCCATGTGATGATAGCAAGGTTCTTGTTGTGAAGTTCTCCTGCCGCCTCCACAATTGCATCCAGTTCGCGCTTACGGGTCGTCCTGCCAGACATATCGTAACATACCTGAATGAGTTCATGTACGGAAGTCCCTTTCCTACATACAAAATCCACCTCGCGATCATTGCGGGTACGGTAGTAGAACAGTTCATAAGTTTTCAGGTTATAACCTTGTTTTTGCAGTTCCATGAAGACCATGTTCTCCAACAGTCGACCTGAATTCTGTGAGAGGGTGAACGCTCTTGCCATCACAAAACCATTGTCTATTACGTAAGCCTTCCTGTCCGCCTTATGCATTAGCTTGAGCTTATTGTTGAACCTTGGGAGGTATTGGAACAGATAACAGTTCTGCAGGTATCCGAGGAACTTCTGAACCGAGGTTATGCTGTGCATGTCCAAATCTGCGGCAATCGAGTTGGCGGAGAACGGATTGGTAAAGTTTGCCAAAAGCCAGTCCGCAATGCCACTGAGTTCCACCACGTTTCGCACCTTGTAGCGCTTCACTATATCTTTGAGTATTATGGTATCATATAGGCTGTAGAGGTATGATTGGGTTATTGTCGGGGTCAATGAAACCTCCGGATATCCACCGTACCTCATGAAACCGTCCAGTACGTTGTTCGTTGCAGCAATCTCATCCGGAGTATCCATCCTGATAGATGCCCCAATATAATTTGAATGCTCCGTGGCAGAGAACGGGAACAGGCGAATCTCAACGAAGCGTCCGGTCAGATGTGCCGAAAGATCATCTGACAGCAGGTTGGCATTCGATCCTGTGATTATGAGATTGATGCCCCTCCGATACAGTTTCTGCACCCAAAGGCTCCATCCTTCAAGGTTCTGCACCTCGTCAAGAAGCAGGTAATCATAACCTGGATAAACCTCTGACAGAACCTGACTTACCACATCCTCGTTGAATTTGGCGAGAAGTTGCATGTCATCGAAATTCAGATAGGCGAAGTTGCATCCCTTAAGCATCTGCAGTGCCAGGACAGACTTTCCGGCACGCCTCGGACCAACTATCAACTTTATCGGCTTGCTGTCTCGTATCTCGATTGCAAATGGTTGTGCGATGCGTTCCTGGTATTCTATTGAAAGAAGCTTGTCTCGCTCTTCTCTCTGCTGAAGAATGATGCTTTTCATACAATATTTTATTTATACTGTACAAAATTAGGATATTTTATCCAATACACAAGTTGCAATGTATGGCCTTAATGTCCAAAATGTATGCAACACATAAACCAAATGCTTTTTGAAACGAAACTTCAGGTACTGAGGCTGGCTTTGGAATGTAACACTATCTATTTTATAGTTTTCGTTATTAGCAGAACTTATTAAAAGTTCAAATGCATCAGATTCTGGATTAATATAAACTTTACTACTATCGAATTCTGGCATTTTTTCGCAAAGCCCTGATCCTTCAAATTTTTGACGTATAACGATGCTTGTTAAATCATGTACTACATTCGAATCGTCAACTTCAGCAAACGAGTACTGAAATGCACATATAAACCATATCAACAATAGTAGTTGTTTCATTATTAGAATATTTAATCCTTTACGAATCTAATATTACCATTAGTGTACCACATGCCTCCAATTGCTATGCCTGAGTAATCTAAAGAAATAATATAACATCTTGCAACATTTATAGGGGAAACAGCCACTTTCCCTTGTAACTTTAGTTTTCCATTTATATTTTCCCTACCACCACTAAGAACATCATTAAACAAGTTATGATATGGGTCGGACGCGGATTTGGTAATTGTTGTTTTTGTTCCTGGGATTAGAGATTCAATTTTAAATTCAAAAGTCTGACTATCGTCATTTTTCATATTTTCGATTGTTGACTTGACATTAATGACATCTGTCACTTCAATATCTCCATTGTACAATATGTAATTATCTGAACCATCAATTTTTACAGCAGCTACAACATTAGCGTTCAAACATTCATTTTTATTCAAAGTTAGTTCAATTTCAGCTTTTTCATCTTCCTTCTTTCCTTTTAAAGTTACAACGCTCTTTTCTAGTATTGGTTCGTGCTTGCCTTCACCAATGCTGTAAAATGTCTGTTTAATGGCAATGCAACCATTACTCTCATTTTGAGCTTGTGTAAGTACTGAAATGAGTAATACAAAAGAAGTGAAGATCACCTTTTCATAATGTACTATTTTTGGACAGAAAAATTAGAGTACCCATTTGAACCTTTTGCCAAAGCTCTAACTACGCCAGGCATACCCCGCCATACAACTCTATATGCAGTATATTCTTCTCCGTTAAACTCTACAACTCCAAAATTAATACGTATTGCGTTATTATTTTCTTCTTCCCAATTATTTGCCAACATCGAATATACGTCTGCAACAATATCAGTATTCATTCCCAACACATAACCCTCGCTTTCCAATTCCTCTCTTTTATTAGTAAAGCCTGAAAAAGTAGAAAGATCATCTATTATATAATAATTTGACAAACTACCTTTTTCTATACCATAAGACTGCTCTATATCGAGCATTACATCATTAGTTACTGTTTTGTAACTGTCTCTTAAGTTTGCACTAATATCATATAGGTTACAATTAACAAGTATTTTATTGCCGACATGTATTTTTTTATACAAAGCATAACCATAGTCATATACATAATTTGCCGTGTCTGCCATAATAAAGGCTCTAATTCCGTTTGCTAAATGAGTATGATCTTTTGCACTTTTTACTTGTTTTACAATAGTATCATTGCCCATAAAA
Source organism: uncultured Bacteroidota bacterium (assembly GCA_937885735.1). The sequence continues at coordinate 10,369 of CALABN010000137.1, forward strand.
AAATTAAAATTACTTGCTTCACAAGAATATTCTAGAATCGCCATATAACCATTTTCATCAATACTATAAGCTGGTATATCGACCAAAGGATACCTTCCTCCTTTCACTAACACACTATGGTCAGGTTCTGTTACAATACATGATATTGGCTTTAGATTATCATCAGAATATTTACCATGAAAGTAATTAGAATAAAAAAATAATGGTGTAAGTGTCAACTCACATGAGAAATTAGCATCTAGATACGATAAAAAATGACCATTATTATCATATCTACACAGTTTAATTTGTAGCCTATTTGAGAATTCGTTATCTCCCCCTCCAACACTGTATGTCTCATAGTACAAATCACTTGGCATACATAAAAGCTTAAAAACTCCTATAGTGTCCATATCATATCTTTCACTGTTTGATGACACATACTCTATGATTTTAACATAATACATATTAAAATAATTTGTATTTATATATACGTTTTGTGGGTCAATCAATTCCATACTATCAACGGAAGTGCCTAAATACAAATCATAACTCACCTCATAGTTTTTATCAGTAATGTTTCTAGTATCAATATGTGTTTCTGTTGAATTTATTTCAATAAGTCTATTATCTGTAATAGAAACATGATTTATGGAATAAGAGCATGAACCTTTCAATCGTTCAGCTTTTTCTTGCAAAGTTTCATCATCATCATCGCATCCAGTAAAGTTAACAGCCACAAATGCCATTACGGCAATGGTCAATAGGTTTTTAATTTTTGTGTTCATTGTTTTTGTGTTTATAATTAAAGACATACCCATTTCAACAAACCTCATCCAAACCTTTAGGTTGGATAATACGCTTACATACGTTGTATGATATAGTTGCTAAAGTAGCATATTTATGGCATTTGGCCCGTCTTGTGTGGCAAAAAAATTAGAAGGCTTCTATTGGCGCACCTGAACCGCCAGTGCACATAAAACAACACCGCCCCAATCAGCAGAACTGGTTGGGGCGGTTTGCATATTGCAATTGCCAATAGGCTATTCTGTTTCAGTCAAATCCTCTGGAAGAATTATTACTGTGATGCAGTTGTTAGCCTTCAGCACATTATCGTTGACAAAAGCCTTGATGTCGTCTGAGGTGATGCTGTTAACTCTGTTTTCAAAATCTGTATTTTGGTCGATATTCCAAGTAATCTTGTTTACTATTATGTTATTCCAATAGTTGTTGTAACGCTGGTTGCTGGCAAAATTTTTCAGCTGATACTGCTTGAAATCGTTCAGTTCTGTTTCGGTCACACCGTTCTTTGCAATATCGTCAATGCACTCACGGACAAGCAGCTCCACAGAATCACATTTTGCAGGTGTGAATGGGCACTGAATCTCAAGCATGAATCCTTCCTTGATGCCTCGTCCCATGCCAGCAGATGCCGATACAGAATATGCAAATCCGGCATCCTCACGAATAGTTTTTATATAACGTTGAGAAAGTATTGATCCAAAGCAATTTGCCGTCAATTGACCTTTTTCGGTAAATTGTCTTTCTCCATGCCAGTATTGCCAGAAGTAGGCTTGTGGGGTCTCCATTTTACGCTCGAACTTGTTGGTTACAGGACCTTGATGATAAGTCTCCAATTGTTCTGTGGTACGAGCCTCACGCTTTTTCAGTCCAGGAAGCGATGCCAAGTACTGCTCCGTGTACAAGCGCAGTGAGTCAACATCGAAGGCACCGGCAAAGTAGAAATCGAAATCGCCAGCCGACTGGAAGCGTTCCTTGTAGATACGGCGGATATCCTCATACTTGACCTTGTCAAGGTCGGCAACCTTTATTCGGGAAAAACGAGGATTATGGTCATAAAGAGTTGCATTGATAGAATCGTTGAATGAGTTCATTGGATTCTTCTCGGCATTCTCCAACGACGTACGAATCATAGCCATGCAACTATTGTAGCCATTGGTGTCGTTGGCTGGCTCCTGAAATTTCAGGTAAGTAAGTTCAAACAAAGTGCGCAAGTCCTTTGGAGTAGAACTGCCCGACAAGCCTTCCTCGTATGTATCAAGATACGAACTTACGTTTGCTTGTTTTCCTGCAAGTTTCTTCTGTAGTTCTGTGCTTGTAAAGTTGCCTAAGCCAGTATAACTCAACACAGTACTGAATACCTGAATTGTTGGAATGTAATCGTTTGATATTGTGCATTCTCCACCCCAACTTTGTGCGCTCATTATAATTTGAGTGTTGCTGAAGTCGGTTTGCTTGTAGAACACACGTGCACCATTCGACAATGTCCACATGGTGTAGCCAAAATCGGCTGGCTGTTCCTTTGTAATCTTGCCTTTCTTTGGCAGATTTGGAATCAGAGGTTCGTCCTTTACATTGTCAACGTATGGCTCAAGTTCGGCATTGCGGGCACTTGTGACAGCCTCTTTCATATCGTCGATGGTTGGAATGGCAAGTTCTTCCTTATCAGGATACATTCCCAAGAGCACAAAGTTTGAATCGACGGAAGCGGTTACAGATGCCAAAAGCGAAGAATATACTTCAGCAGTGTATTGCTGTGCAAATGTCTTGTAAAGTTCATACTCTGTCTCAATTCCAGGGAATGGTGCGTTATCGAGGAAGTTTCTTACACTCTTGTTTACATAGTAACTGTTGTATTGTTTGTCACGATTGTTGTACTGAGTCTCTTTCGAACTTAGAATCGATTCGTGTGCACGATAGACTTCGGTTCCTGTCAATCCAAAACGGCGTGCACGCTCTATCTCCTTTACAAGAAGATTTACAGCCTCTTTATCCTTGCCCTCTTTTGGAATTACATATCCATAGAAGCATTCCTTTGTCTTTGACAAAACATATTCTTCAATGCCACACTGCGCACCAATGAACGGGCAGTCAGGTTGTTGTGTCAATTCATCCAAACGGGTATTTATCACATGTGAAATTGCACTCCAAGCAAAATTTTGCGCATAGAAGAGGGCTGTGTTGTTCATCTCCAAAGGAAGCGGATCAGTCTTGAACATTATTTCAATGCTGGTCCTCTGCAACTCCTTATCCTTATCTATCACATAAATAGGCTCTGAAGTGTTTGGCACCTCGAAACGTTCAAATGGTGCTGGATTTTCAGGCATCTTTACATCGCCGAATAGTTTCTTGATGCGTGCCTCAACATCCTTTACATCAATATCGCCAACAACAATGATTCCCTGAAGGTCAGGACGATACCATTTTTCATAATAGTCGCGTAAAACCTGTGGTTCAAAATTGTCAACCACGCTCATAAGGCCAATTGTCATACGCTTGCCGTAACGTGAACCTGGATAAAGGGTTTCAAGATTGCGGTTAAGGATACGGTGTGATGCACTTGTGCGCATACGCCATTCCTCATGAATAACGCCACGCTCCTTGTCAATCTCCTCTGGAAGGAGCAACAAACCGTCAGACCAGTCTCGAAGAATGAGCAGGCAAGAATCAATGTGGTCACTGGTAACAGGAACATCATCAATATTATAGACTGTCTCGTCAGTGCTTGTATAGGCATTGAGATTGGCACCAAACTTAACACCAATGTTCTCGCAATACTTTTTTATCGAATCACCTGGAAAATGTTCCGTACCATTGAAACACATGTGCTCAAGGAAATGAGCCAAACCGCGTTGAGACTCCTCCTCCTGTACAGAACCCACCTTTTGGGCAATGTAGAAGTTGGCACGTTGACGAGGCTCCTCATTGTGACGGATGTAATAAGTCAATCCGTTGTCGAGTTTGCCATAGACTACAGCAGTGTCAAGAGGCAACTGTTGCATTTGTTGCGCCATCAGGTTTGATGACACAAACATACTTGCGGTTGCAACCGCAATTGCGCAAAAATTTTTCATTCTAGTAGATTTAGTTAGCATAACAGATGCGAATATTGAAATATTTAACGATAAGAAATAGTTTTTAGTGTGTTTTTTGACGAAGAGTTTTTTGAAGGTTGAATTGTTGTAGGTATGTCACGTGCGGCGTCCGATTGTATAAAAGTCGAGAAGTTTAGGTGGGTTCTATAAATTGATTTCGAGAGATTTTTGAATTTTTATCGAGTAGATT